>JAGODF010000153.1 GCA_017998375.1 Spirochaetota bacterium | reverse complement strand
GTGTCGGACGGGGTCAGGTCCCGGGAGAAAAGTATCACCTCTTCCTTGATGTCGCGGATGGCGCTGGTCTGGCGCTTCTGGAGGTTGTTGATGAGCCTCTTGTTGATGTCGGATATGTCGACGATGCGCTCGCGGAGGTAGTCGTCCTGAATGGTATCGAGGCTTTTTATCAGTTCCAGGGTGATCTCGTTGATGACCCACTCGACATTGCGTTTTTCTGTACGAATTTTGTTAATCGCCTTCTCCGTCACGATGGGGTCCTCGAGCACCATGAGGTGGCTGGTGAAGATATCGGCCATGTCGCTGGAAAGGCTCTGCGCTATCTGCTGTTGGATCGCCTTGATATCGTCGCGCGTTTTCTCGAGGGACTGCCGGTACCGCTTGATCTCGGATTCAATTTCCCTGTCCTTGATGAGGTACTTGGGGATGATGGTTTCGGCGGTTTTGTAGAGGTATGCCTTCCCTATCCGTATACCCGGGGAAGCGATTATGCCTTTGATCCTGTTTGACATTATGGGTTTTGTGTACGAGCGGGCCGGTTGGTTTGGATTGACGGCCCTGAAATATAATCAAGAAGCAGTTTCCCCCCGGTATGTCAAGATAAATTGCGGATGCCGGTGACAGGCGGGGAGCGTGAACATACGGGATTTTTTCACATCCCGGTTGAAAATTCCGTCGTGGTTGACTATCATGATAATGATGTTCGGTTGATGATTTCTGTCCTCCCAGGTCCAACTGACGGGTTGCGTTTGCCGGGATGCTAATGGCAGACGGGCGCGGATGACAGTGACCGGAGCGGTGTAACCGACATCAGGCGGGCGTTATGTAACAATGATACTGTGAGGCCGGCATGTCTAGCGAGACGAACAAGGATCTGGTGCGAAGATTCATCGAAAACGTAATAAACACCGGTGATGTCGGAAGGATACGGGAATATATCGGTCAGGATTACACCGAAGTCCTCGACGGAAAAAGGTACCCGGTCGGAATCGAGGGAGCGAAGGAACACATACTCGGGGTCAGGAAGACCTATCCGGACCTTCGCCTGACGGTCGACATGCAGGTCGCGGAGGGTGAATGGGTCGCCACCTGCGTAACGGCGCGGGGAACGCACGCGGGCGTGTGGATGGGAATCGGGCCCACGGGTAAAATGATTACGTATACCGGCGTCAACATCAACAGGGTGGTACACGGTGTGATCGTGGAGCACGGCGGCGCGGCAAATCTGATGATGCCGTTGCTGGAGGCCGGTGCGCTGAAGATAGTACCGGCGGAATGATTGGCGTGAAGGGGTGATACGGTGCCCCGGAATGAAAAAGATATTATCCTCAATCGCAGATGCGTGCTGATCGTCGTTGCCGCGGCAGTGGCGATCGTCGCGGCGTCGTTTTGCGCGGAAGGGGGAGAGAGGGAAATGGAAAGGCTGAGGGACCAGATGGTGAAGCGCCAGATCGAGGCGCGCGGCGTCAGCGACAGGAAAGTACTGGACGCCATGCGGCGGGTCAAGCGCCACGATTTCGTTCCCCAGCACCATGTCACTTCAGCGTACGAGGACCATCCCCTGCCCATCGGCCACGGCCAGACCATCTCACAGCCCTACATCGTTGCCCTCATGACGGAGCTCTGCGACCTGGACGGGAGCGAAAAAGTTCTGGAGATAGGGACAGGTTCCGGATACCAGGCGGCTGTCCTCTCCCTCCTCGCGAAGGAGGTCTACTCCATCGAGATCGTGGAGCCGCTGGCGAAGCTCTCGGCCCAGCGGTTCAAGAGCATGGGCTACGGTAACATACAGGTGAAATGCGGCGACGGATACCGGGGCTGGCCGGAACACGCGCCGTTCGACGTGATCATCCTCACCGCGGCGCCGCCCGACATGCCGATGGATCTTTTCAGGCAGCTCAAGGAGGGCGGGGTTATGGTGGCGCCGGTGGGCGACTACTTCCAGGAGCTCGTGAAGATAGAGAAAATTGACGGCAGGATGAGAAGGACGCTTGTCACCCATGTGCGCTTCGTGCCGATGGTGCACGGGAAAGAGAAGGAAGAGAAACCATGAAGAAACAGGCGACGATCATGATCGTCGCCTGTTTCGCGCATCACGGATAGAAGGGCGGTTGCGCGATACCGGCCGTCTCGTCGAAGCCGAGCATCAGGTTGGCGCACTGCACGGCGTTCCCCGACTGCCCCTTGACGAGGTTGTCGATGACGGAGGTGATGAAGAGCCTGCCGGTCCTCGGATCCACCATCGCGCGCACCTCGCAGCGGTTGGAGCCGCGCACGTCGGTGGTGTGGGGCGAGCGTTCGGTGACGGTGACGAACGGTTTGTCCCTGTAGAACGAGCGGTAGAGCTCGGTCACTTTCGCGGTGTCGATTCCCGCTTTCGGCTCGGCGTAGATGGTAACCATGATGCCCCGGTTGAGCGGTACTATCTGCGGGACGAAAAGAATTGTGTGGTTCGCTTTCCCCGCGCGGTTGATGACGTTCTCCACCTCGACCAGGTGCTGGTGCTTCCCTTCCCGGTACGTGTTCACGTCCTCGTAGCGCTGCGGGTAGAAGTTCGCTTCGCCGGGATTTTTACCCGCGCCGGAGACGCCGGTTTTCCCGTCGCAGATGATCACGTCCGACGCGATAATGCCCTCGCTCACCGCGGGCAGGAGCCCGAGTATCATGCAGATGGCGAAGCAGCCGGGATTGCCCACGAGCTTGGCTTTCCTGATCTCGTCGGCGTACATCTCCGGGAGGCCGTAGACGGCGCCCGCGAGGGCGTCGGGGGCGAGGTGGGTGTCGTCCATCCCCTTGTTTTTCGCGTAGACGGAGTAGTCGGACGTTGTGCGGAACCGGAAGTCGCCGCTGAAGTCGATGACGGGAATCCCGCGGGCGGAAAATTCCTTTATCAGCGTCATGCCCGCGCGGTCGGGCGTGGAGAAGAACGCGATGTCGACGCCGGAGTAGTCGATTTCATCGTTGCCCTGTACCTGGAGGTCACAGTACCCGGCAAGGTGCGGGAAGACCGCGCTTAATTTCTGACCCACGTCCTTGCGCGCCACGAGCTGTTGTATTTCCATGCCCGGGTGACGAAGGAGTATTTCTATCAGCCCCAGGCCGCCGAATCCCGTCGCGCCGACTATGAGTGCTTTTTTCATGGTGTCCTCTCCTGCTGTGCCTCAATTCATCATTATCAACCGGCCGGTAGAAGGTCAAATAAATTTATGCTTGCATAAAATCAAGGAGTAATTGATGATCATCGGTCCGATCGCCATGGATTTTTTCGCGAATAACCGTTTCGGGAGAGCCCGGAGGAGCGGGATGACAGCCGCCCGGCGTCGGGTGGCGCTGGCGCTGCTCGTCGCGCTGGCAACAGCCCCGGGGATCGCGGGCGACGACGGGGGTGCCCGCGGCGGTGGTGACACGGCGCGGCACAACCAGGTTGCCGAGGGAACGAGGAACTTCATCGAGCTCCACGACGTGTACCTGAAATGGCGCGACGGTTACTTCGGGAGCAGGAGCCATTACCGCAACCATCTCTACTTTCTCCTCCTCGACATGATGGGGCACAGGATTGTCACCGGGTACGACTACGTACTGCTCTCGCCGGAGCTCATCTACGAGCGGAAGCTGAAGTTTGCCTTCTACAACGGGGACTGGCTCCACATCGAGGGAAAGGTGAACATGGAGAGCGTGAAGAAAATCATCGGCGACGACAGCTCCCTCCTGATGGCCTGGTGGCGGTCGGGGAAGCTGGTGTCGGTTTCCGGTGTGCTGAAGGGCTACAGGATCGACGACTGGGCGAAGAAGGTGTACGTCGTGATGGATGACATCAGGGTGAAAACGCCCGATGCCGGGAAAAAGTGAGTACAGGACGGAAGGAGCATGTGCGGAATAGTCGGTTATATCGGCCCGAAAAACGCGTCTGAAGTAATCATCAACGGTCTCAAGCGCCTCGAGTACAGGGGCTACGATTCCTCGGGGATCGCGCTGGTCGACGGGGGCCTGT
Source organism: Spirochaetota bacterium (assembly GCA_017998375.1). Classification (GTDB taxonomy): domain Bacteria; phylum Spirochaetota; class UBA4802; order UBA4802; family JAGODF01; genus JAGODF01. The sequence goes on along the minus strand of JAGODF010000153.1, from coordinate 5,251 downwards.
ACAGCAACAAGTCGAAGGGGAAGATATCGTTCCTGGAGAAGAAGCTGGATTTCGAAGCGCTCGACAGGTACCGCACCGGGATAGGGCACACGCGCTGGGCCACCCACGGGGCCCCTTCGGACGTAAATTCCCACCCGCACTGCGACTGCAACAACGAGATCGCCCTGGTGCACAACGGCATTATAGAGAACTACGGCGCGATAAAGTCGATGCTGAAGGAGCGCGGCCACACGCTGGTGAGCGAGACCGACACGGAGGTCATCGTCCACCTGATAGAGCACTTCTACAAGGAGGGCGTTTCGCTGCTGGACGCCGTCATGATGACGCTGCCGGAACTGGACGGCACCTACGGCATCCTCGTGGTGTCCAGCCGCGAGCCGGATAAGATAATAGCGGCACGGAAGGGGAGCCCGCTCATTCTCGGCATCGGGGACGACGAGATAATTGTGGCATCGGACGCGAGCGCGGTGGTGGAGCACACCCGGAAGGTCGTCTACATCGCCGACGACGAGATAGTGGAGGTGACGCGCGGGAAGTACCGCACGTACGATCTCCAGAGGCAGGACGTGCCGAAGAAGGTCGAGGACATCACCTGGGACATCAAGTCCATCGAGAAGATGGGCTTCGCGCATTTCATGCTCAAGGAAATTTTCGAGCAGCCGGAGACCATCCGCAACGCGTTCCGGGGCCGCGTACTTGCGGAAAGCGGCTCCGTGCGCATGGACGGCCTCAACCTCACGCCGGAGGACCTTGTCGGCATAAACCGGATACTCTTCATCGCCTGCGGGACCTCCTGGCACGCGGGACTGGTGGGGGAGTATCTCATCGAGGAGTTTGCGCGTATACCGGTGGAGGTGGAGTACGCCTCGGAGTTCCGCTACAGGAAGCCGGTGCTCAGGAAAGGGGACCTGGTGTTCGTCATCAGCCAGTCGGGGGAAACGGCGGACACGCTGGCGGCCCTTCGGGAAGCGCGGGCCCGCGGCATAAAGGTCCTGGGCATCACCAACGTGGTGGGGAGCACTATCGCCCGGGAAACCGACGGCGGCGCCTACATCCACGCAGGGCCCGAGATCGGCGTTGCCTCCACCAAGGCCTTCACGTCGCAGATCACGGTCATCATCCTCCTGACCATTCTCCTGGCGCGCCGCGGCGACATGACCGCCGAGGAGGGAAGGGAGTGCATTGAGGAGCTGGAGCGCATTCCCGATCTGGTGAAGCGGATACTGGAGAAAAACGACGAGATCAGGGAGATAGCCGCGACCTTCAAGGAGCACAGGAACTTCCTCTACCTGGGAAGGGGCGTGCATTTCCCGGTGGCGCTAGAGGGCGCGCTCAAGCTCAAGGAAATATCGTACGTCCACGCGGAAGGGTATCCCGCTGCGGAAATGAAGCACGGGCCCATCGCTCTCATCGACGAGAACATGCCGGTGGTGTTCATCGCCACGAAGGACGAGGTGTACCGGAAGATCATCAGCAACATGGAGGAGGTCCGGGCGCGCCGGGGAAGGATCATCACCATCGCCTTCGAGGGGGACCAGGAGGTCCACAGGCATTCGGACCACGTGATATTTATTCCTCCGGTTGGGAAAATGCTCTCGCCGCTCCTTACCGTGGTGCCACTGCAGCTTCTCGCGTACCACATCGCGGTGATGAGGGGCTGCAACGTCGATGAACCGCGTAATCTCGCGAAGAGCGTCACAGTGGAGTAGAGAAGTTTTTACGCGGCTTCGTAATAGTGGTTGACATATATCACCAATTTTTTACACTTACTGGCATACGGCGCGCGTGAAATCATCCCCGGCGAACCGGCAGTACCCACGGATCCGGGTGTGCATATTTTTTAATCATGAGGAGCAGTGATGATAGTCATTGAAGCATTGGACCATATCGGGATAACGGTATCCAACCTGGACAAATCGATCGAGTTCTACCGCGATCTTTTCGATTTTGAAATTGTCGAGAAATTCGGCGACACCCGCCAGGCCTTCCTCCGCGTTGGCGATGTGATGCTGGGGCTTTACGAAGTGAGCGGTTACAGGAACCAGGACGGGACGAAGAACCACCTGAGCTTCTACGTGGACGAGGAGGATTTCGACGACGCGATGGACGAGATCAATGACAAGGGAATCACGGTCGTCTTCGGCCCGGAGAACATCCGCAAGGGCAAGTCGGTGATTTTCCTCGACCCCGACGGAAACCAGATCGAGATATGCTATCCCAGGATGAGCGCCTAGACGCCTTCGCGCTGCTTTCACGGCACCGGCTCATCCCTATCGCCACCTTCCCCGACGAGTCGTCGGCCCTGAGGGTGGCGGAACTTTTATCGGAACATTCCCCGGGCGTCCTCGAGATAACGCTGCGGAACGACGCGGCCCTGGCCTGCGTCGCAGCCGTGCGGAAAAGGTTTCCCGGACTTCTGGTCGGAGCCGGGAGCGTCCTCGACGTGGAATCTCTGAAAAGAGCAGCCGGCGCCGGCGCCGGATTCTGCATGTCTCCCTGTCTCGACCGGGGGGTGATAGATGCCGCAACTGCCGCGGGAGTTCTTTTCATTCCTGGCATCGCGACCCCCACGGAGCTTTCCGCGGCGCTCAATGCCGGAGCACGCGCCGTGAAGATCTTTCCCGCCGACACGCTGGGCGGTCCCCGCTACGTCGCGTCGCTCGTCCCGCCTTTCGCGGCACGGGACTTCGGGCTGGTGATCACCGGCGGCGTCACCGCCGACAACTTTCTGTCGTACATGGCCAACCCGCGGGTCATCGCCTGCGGCACCTCGCGCCTGGCGGACCCGGAACTTATCGTCGCCGGGCGGTACGACGAGCTCTCGGCGAAGATGAAGGCTTTCGCGGCGCTCTGCCGTTCCCTCGACGGGCGGCCGATATCATCCACCCCCTGAAAAGCATGCGCGTCGATATCGAAATCGAACCGAGGATCGAAGCCGCCTTCGCGAAGCGACTCCCGCTTCTTGAAAGGGAGGGCGATACCTGTTTCCGGCTCTTCAATTCCTCCGGGGACGGGATCGAGGGCCTCACGGCGGACCTCTACGGCGGCTACCTCCTCCTGCAGCTTTTCGATGAAAGCGTTTTCGGCATCGAGGAGCGCGCGGCGGACGCACTGGAAAGGGCGCTCGGTTCGGCGGGGATCGCACTCCGTGGTATCCTCCTGAAAAACAGGGTGAAAGCCGACGAGCGGAAGCTCCCGGAACTGAGAAAGAGCGCGCTTCTGCGCGGTGACATGCCTCCCGGTGACCTCACTGTGCTGCACAACGGCATGATCCTCAGGTGCGACCTCATGGACTACCAGAACACAGGCGTGTTCATGGACATGCGGTCGGTGCGCGACGCCCTGGCGCCGTATTACCGGGTAGCGACGGGCATGCTCAACCTGTTCTCGCACACGGGCGCTTTCTCGGTACATGCCCTGATGCATGGATGTAAAGGATGCGTCAACGTGGATCTGTCGCGCTCCATCCACCGCAGGGCCAGGGACAATTACGGGCTGAACGGCATTGGCTGCGACGACCGGGATTTCATCGCCGGGGACGTGGAGGAGTGGATCAGGATTTTTATCAGGAAGAAGCGGGAGTTTCCTTTCATCGTGTACGATCCGCCCACCTTCTCCCGCAACAAGAAACGGACCTACAGCGTCAGGACCGATTTCAGGAAACACATGGAAATGTTGGCGGACCTTTCTTGCGGGGGATACGTGCTTACCTGCGTGAACACGATTTCCATCGGCAGGGAGGAGTATCTCTCGTCCCATCCGGCGGGATGGAAGCGGGTGTTTCTGGAGCACGAGGCCGAGGATTTCCGGCTCGGAAAGGATCCGTATCTCAAGGCCGGGCTCTGGAAAACGCCCCGGGTGAAAAGTTCTTGACATCGCCCGGTTTCGGGCCGATGTGATAGTGAATCGCGGGTGTATGAGGCGTCCTGCCCCGAACCGTCCCTCCGCCCCGTGGAGGGGTCTGGTCAGAAAAAAACATACGAAGAGCTGCCCATGTTATATGCTTCCATCGCACTTGTAGCCGCCGGTATCGCTCTCATCGTCTATTCGTTCATCGTCCGGGAACGCTCCGGGTCGGTGCGCGTCCCGGAAAGCGACATGCCGCAATCCGATTACTCGCGCCGGGATGAAGAAGCTCCCATGCAGTCCGCGCCCCGCAGTGATGCCGGGGATGCGCAGACCGCGCAGGAAATCGATACGGCGAGCGCCGGAAAACAGGAAGTTGCGGTGCCTCCCCGGAAGGCCGTGAGTGAACCCGGCGATACGGCTGAGGATGCGGGCGCGGAAGAAAAAAAGGATGTTTCGAAGGATGAGCTGGTTCCCGTCAAAACCGCTCCGAAGCCTGTCGAGGAAACCCGCGCGCCCGCGAAGGCCGTGGCGGATGAACCCAACTCGGCGGTGTTGTATCATGACGCCTCCGGCGTGGTGGACTATGAGAGCAGGGAGAACGTTATCGATCCCTCGTTCAAGAAGTATGCGAGGCTCAAGCGGATAGGCAGGGGCGCTGTAAGCGTCGTCAAGGACGGCATCAACTTCCAGCTCAGGAAAAAGCTCTACAGGTTCGAGTTTTACAGGATAGAGAAAATGCTTCAGGGGAAGAACTACGTCGCCATCTTCCTCAAGGGAAGCGATGAGGCGAGGCTGATGATATTCGACCGGGACAGCGGTCTCGACAGGCGGCTCATCGGCGAATTCAGGGCATTCAAGAAAAGGTCGCAGTAGCCGCCATGTATACCAGATACAAGCCGAGGAAGCGCAACCGCAAGTCCTTCAAGATCGCTTTCGCCATCTGCGCGATAGCCGGGCTGGCCTACGCGGTGTACCAGTACAGGGGGATCCTCTTTTTCTGGAAATACAATATCGGGAAAATGGACCGCGAGGTGATGGTACTTGAATCGGTGGAGGACCGGCAGCGGCGCCTCCAGTCCCTCACGGATCTCGTCAAGGGCGGAAATGACTTCAAAAACGAGAACCTCCTTTCCGCCGAGGCGTACCTCTCGTCGGGGCGGGTGCATTACCTGCTGGCCGAGGCGCATCTGCCGGGAAGGTTCAACGATCTTCTCATATCCGACAAGCTGGGCGGGATCGGCGGCGAGGCCCGGGAGCTTTTCCTCACCGGCATCAAGGACTTGAAGAAGGCGATGGCTTTGAGCGGGGGGGGCGTGTCGGAAAAGTATCTCGTGATGCTCGCGAAGTCCTGCTTTATCACCGGTTATTACAATACCGCTGATCTCGCCGAGATGCTGTCGGC
>JAGODF010000152.1 GCA_017998375.1 Spirochaetota bacterium | reverse complement strand
GTGTAACGTCGCGGGTGCCGTGAAGCAATAACCCACGGCACCCGCCATTCGTTCCATGAGGGGTGATAGGCAGATCAAGCCATCCCAGCCAGTACGCCCAGCACATTCACCGGCGCCACCGCGTCAGCAACATGAAGGCTCCCCCTCACTTCTCCAGCACCTTCTTCATGAAAGAGAAAGCTTTCCTGCCCTCGCCGGCCAGGTCAAGCGCGTAACCGGATATCCGCCACTTCGTCACGACCAGCCGCATGGTCCCCATGACCATCCAGGACATCTGCCGGGAAGGGACGTCCGACCGCACCTCCCCTCGCCGCGCGCCTTCCCGGAGAAAGCCTTCGATAGTATCATGGATCATTTCAATAATTGCCAGCACTTCCTTCGAAAGCTGCCTGTCGTATTTGAATATTTCCTCGGTAAACAGCACCATCGACAGCGACGGCCTTTCGGCGAATTCCCTGAATAGCTCCCTGTAGAGCGCACCTGCTTTATCAACGGCAGTCGGCCCCGCCTTTGTCGTTCTCTGCACCATGCCGGCAAAAAACTCCCTGTACATGGAAAGCATCGAAAGGAGCAGGTCCTGCTTCGATTTGAAATGACGGTACAGTGCGGGTTCCGTGACCTTCAGCGCGCGGGCCAGGTTCTTGACGGTCAGGCGCTGTATGCCGTGCGCAGACATAATGTCCAGCGCGGCCTCCATTATCTCCTCTTGGCGACGGCTCACGGTTTTCACGGCACCTCCAAAGTTAGTTAATTTTTACTAACATACTATTTTTTTACAAAAAAGTCAAACATTTGATTGACTTCAGTATTTTAGTATTATATATTATACTTAAGATTTATGATGAATTTGGCAACAGGAGGTGCATCATGAAAACGATACAAAAAATACTGGTAGCGACAGACTTTTCAGGGGATTCACGGGCGGCTTTAGACGAGGCCGTTAACCTTGCGGAGAAGCTGAACGCGGAAGTGTACCTCTTCCACGCGGTGGACAGGATTGTCGATTGTGCCGCGGATTACTGCCTTGAAACTGACAAGGTCGAAGGAGCCAAGGACGAGATGATCCGCACCGCGCGGGAAAGGCTTGACCATGAAATCAGGCGTTTCAATGAAAGGAGAAGCGTGAAGATCACGCCTGAACTGCGCTACGGAAACACCTACGAGGAAATTCTGAAAGCCGAAAAGGAAAAGGGGGTGGATCTCCTTGTCATGGGGCCCCACTCCAGGAAGTCGGCATGGGAGAGGTTCAGGACGCATCTTTCCGACAGGATCGAAAAGAACCTGGCGATCGACACTCTCCTCGTGCACGGTGCCGCGTGATGTGATGCGGCGCCATGAATTGTCCTTGAATTCACCGCCCCCCAACGAGCGGTGTTTTTTTACCGTTGCCGGCAACGGTTAGCCCGGTGATACCGGGTTCACGGCACCGCGATGGACGTTTCCTCGATGACGCTGCGCGTCTTCGCCGAGCGGCTCTCGAAGATTACGCGGATGGTGTAATTCCCCCGGTGAAGTCCCCGGGCCTCGCCTGAGATCCTGAACGCGCAGCGGCAGCGCACCGGATCGCCGGAGTATATTTCCTTCACAGTTATGATGCGCCCGGAAAGGGTGATCTTCACCTCCAGGTGTTCCCCCGCGTTGCAGTAGGTATCCAGCCAGTGCTCGAATCGGAGCGTGCTGCCGTCGAACCAGGCAACCATGCCGGTGTTGGCGCGCGACCTGTCGGTCCCACGCGAGGACTTCGGCGCGCAGGGGTGGAGGCGATGGGAGAATACCTGTCCCGGATCTCCGCCGGCCCCGTCCGTGAAGAACACCCACAGGAGGAGGACTGCGAGGAACAATATCTTTCCATGATATCGCATGACGTATACAGGATGTACTTCGACCAGGTCCCTGTCAAACCGATTTCCCCGCGCCATTGCCGTCAATAGATATTATTTGATTGACACAATTCTTCTTTTTTAGGTTAAATATACACATAATCAGATCATCGATATCATGATGGGAACCCCCATGAAAAAGAAACCCGTACTCGCTGCATTGCCCCTGGTCATCGCGATGATGTTCACGCTTTCATGCACTGACGCCGACGATGCCTCCCTCGACGGCTACTGGGACTTGACGTCATTTTACGATTCCGGTTTCGACACGACAACCCCGGTAACGAGCGGCACTGCGGTGATCCACTTCCACGGCGGCAGCCACGAATATTATTACGACATGGGCGCTCCCGGATGCACTTTGGGGACCTACACCGTGGACAATGACCTGATTACCTATAATACCAGTACCGTCGACAGGTACAGGGTTTCTGATATGTCCCTCAGGCTTACCACGGTCACCGGGGGTCCGCCATTCAACAATGACCCGGGCGATTACTCCGACTTCATCCGCCTTACATCCTTCGACCCGGCCCCCTACGGTGCGTGCCACTGACGCCGCACCGCGGCCGCGTACCGGTACACGCGCACCTGTCCCCGTGTGAACCCGTATCAAACGCATGCCTTGACTCTTTCGAATCCCAGCTGTATTATTGAATCACACAGTACTGCGAATCACACATGTGGAGGTTTGTCATGATACGCGAACATGCCGGCATCGCTTTCCTGATCCTGCTCACGGTCTCTCTTGTCTCCTGCGGCATCGAGTCCCAGGAGTCCTCGTTCAAGTACCGGCTCCAGTCCCTGGATGAGCTCGCGTTAAAAGCACCGGAGCATATCAAGGTTGATATTACCGCGGCGAAGGCGCGCTTCGAGGCGGCGTACGCGAAACTTCCCGTAGCGGAAGGACCGCGCGGCGATGGGCTTGGGAAACTCAACCAGGAATCCCGCGCCTTCATCGACGCGACGCAGAAGAAACTGGATGATATCGCCGCGTCGGCGGAGACAAAACGCGTCGAGTCGGACAGGGCGGAATTCGGCGCGCGCCTCGGAAAACTCGCAGGCGACTGGGAGGGCATCGGCATGCGGCTCCTCATCACGCCGGACGGCACAGTGGAGTACGAGCGCCTGGCGGGCGGCGTGAAGAAAAGCATCACCGGAGGCACCGTCACGAGGATCGGCACCGACTCCTTCGATGTAAAGGTTCTCGTGGGCTCCACGACGTTCAAAATCGACGGGTTTCCCCGCAAAGAGGGCGCGGCGTGGAAGATGAAGGTGGACGGCGTGGAGATGGTGAAGCGATAGACGACGGCTCGCATCGTGGCCGGAAAGCATCTCGACAGCCGGTACACGAGACGCCGCTACGGCAACAAAATTCTCCCGAGGAGGAAGAAAAATTCGTCGCCGGCATTGTTGGACATGTCGGCGTGACCACCGATGACAATCCCCTTCTCTCCATGGCGGAGGAAGAATGTGCTTTCTTCCGAATAATAGATAGTGCCGAATTCGATCCTCACGGAAAAAGGATGCTGGCTGTATAATTGGTTCTGCCCGTATGGGTATTGGGAAACTTCATCGTCGGACGCGTGGAATGAACCGTCGACGCTTCCGTCATGGTTGATTCGGCAAAGTTGATAATACCTGTCGAGGAATGTAATCTTTCCGTCCTGGGCGTGTATATCATTAATCGATACGGTATTCACGTCGATTAAAACCGTCCCCCCCGTACCGAATGCCGCGTCCGGGTCTCCCGCGCCTGTATACCGGGAAACCGCTATCTGCTCCCCCGCGGTTCCCGCGATGACGATCCTGCCGCTGTCATCGAGGCACATGGCCGTGGCGGTGGACATGGTGTCCGTGACCATACCCGAGGAACCGAAGCCCGTGTCCAGCGAACCGCCGGCGTTGAAGCGCGCGATTTTTCCCGCGGTTCCGGATTTCCCCGCGATGACGATCTTCCCGTCGTCCTGGACCGCCATGTCGCCTCCATTCGGCGAGTCGGCGAACTGGGCCCTGGCGAAACCGGAGCTTCCAAATGCCGTGTCGATTGCACCGTTTGACTCGTAACGAGCCACGATAAAATCGCGATAGTATGTCGTATCGAAATAGGCGCTGCCGCCCACGAGAATGGTTCCGTCGTCCTGCACGGCGATGGAGCGGACCTCGTCGTAGGTGCCAGGCGTGTCCGTGACGACGATGCCATCAGTATCGAAGTCGGTGTCCGCCGTTCCGTCGGCGTTGAGGCGGATGGCGACCATCGACGTGGCCTCGTTCCCCTCGCCGGAGACGCCGGCGACGACGATTTTCCCGTTTGACTGGAGGACCACGGCCCTCGCGGAATCGTTCCCCGATATGTCGCGGATAAAGGTGCCTCCGGTCCCGAACGCGGTATCCACCGAGCCGTTTCCGTTGAACCGCACCACCTGGATGTCGTGATTGCTGCCGTTCCACACCCTGCCGGCAACCACGATCTTCCCGTCGGACTGGACCGCCCCGGCGTAGGCGAATTCGTTCGTGTCGGCCGTGACGAAACGCGCCTCGCCGCTCGTCCCGAACTCCCTGTCGAGCTCAAGCAGTTGCAGTTCCGGCACGTCCCACTCCTCAACCAGCATGGTGCACCCGGGGCCCGCCATGGCAAACAGTGCCGCCAGGCATGCCGCGAGGGCGATACCTGCCGCGCGCGGACGTTTTCCCGCCTTCGGTTTCGGAAATTTCTTCATGGGTGATGTTTGCATCATTCGTAAGCCTGAACGTTCCCGCCGCGCGCCGCGGGAAAAGGATGGATTCCGTGGTACGTCACGGTCAGGGTCGCGTGCCTCACCGCCAGTTCGTGAAAGATCAGGTCGTTGTAGAAATTGCTGGCGTTCGACACCAGCCCCATGACGTTCAGGTCGATGGACACCGGGAAATCCGGTATCATGTAACTGATGGCGAACCCCGGTATCACGTACTGGGAGGCGACGCCCGATCCCGGAACGGTCTCCCTCATCCCGGCCATCTGGTAGGAATCGTATGGCGAGTTCCGCGTGATCACGGCTTCGGTCGAAGGACCGTGTTCGTCGCTTCCCGTCTGGCTCAGAACAAAGAGGGTGATCTTCTTGTTGCCACCGATTTTCCGCGCAATCGCGATCGCGAAGTCGACGCCGGTCTGTGAGCCCCGGGTCCAGATCCGCATGTGGGGATCGATGGTGTTCCCGGGGAGCGGTTCGAACTCCATCCGGGTGAAGTTGCGGTAGTAATGAAATCCGACGAACACGGGAAGCGACCACCTGCCCGGCCGGAACAGATCGTACCCGAATCCCACGAGTACTGAATCGTTGGCACACTCCCCGGTCATACGGTAGGGGTGACCCATCGTGTATTCATATGTCTCATCATGGGGTGTATCATCCCCCTCGTGGTCCCCTCTCACCGATCCCTTCATGTACACCGTGGCGAAATTCACGTACACTCCCATCCTGTCCGTGATCGCGTATGTCGCGGCGAAACCCATGCCTCCGCCCTGCAGGTCCTCAGCGTCGACGATTGAGTTGGACGATTTCCAGAGCCGTTCCGCCCTGAAATACGACGGAGAAACGGATACGGTCATGTCGCCGGGAGTGAAATGCGTGGGGGGGATGAACATTTCAGAAACGACGAACATCGCGAGGGACGTCGTCCCGTCCGTGACGTCCTGAAGGAATTCGAGGTCCGTCCCTATGATGTACGCGTGAAGCGGCGCCGGCACGGCGTACAGGAGCGCGCCGAACAGGACCGCGAGTATGAGTTTCGAAGAATCAGCAATTCGCATCGGTGTCACGGACTTTATAGTATTAAAACTCTAAGTTTGTAATTAGGTCAACATTTTTTATTCATGGATGAAAATCATGTACCACGCCCGCAGGCAGCAGCTCATCCGCGTACCCGATGACGTAATCGGCGTGGGCGCGTCGGGCCGCAGCCTTTTCCGGCGTGACGTTCAGGTAGCCGGTCACCATCACCGTGGTGAAACCGATGGCCTTCGCCGCGCGCAGTTCTTCCGCGCCGCCGTCCCCGACGAAGAGGCAATCCCGCGGTTTCTCACCCAGACACCCGAGCGCCTCCAGGTAAATCCTCGTATTCGGCTTCATGAAGCCCACATCGCAGGAAAATATCGCGCAATCGAAGAGCGGCGCGAAGGGCGAATCCTTCCAGCAACGCACCTCACCCGCGTCGGCGTTGCTGATGAGCGCTATCTTCTTACCCATGCGTTTCAATCCGCGCAGGGCGACAATGGAGCGCTCCGGCGGCGCGAGAATCGCCCGGTCAAAGCGTTGATACCGGTGCTCCGCCACGCGCCGGACGAGGTCGTCCGGAATGGCGGGATCTATCGCCCTGGCCATCCTGCCGATTATTTCCACCGGGTCGTTCACCCTGCCGGTCTGCCGCCAGGGCGAGTTGTCGAGAACCTGCTCGTGCCAATCGTCCCGGCTTACGCCGAGCAGGTCCCAGGTGTCCGCGCTCTCCGGGGAGGTGTCGCTGATCGCGGTCAGCGTGTGGAAGAGGTCGAAGCAGACGGCGCGCGCGCCGTTCACCGCGTCGTGAAGTCCCTGTTTCATTTCTGGCCTATCACCTCGACATCGGGAAGATCGGCGAGGACTTCCTGCCAGGTGCTCCTGGAGGATAGCTTTTCGATCACTGCGGGCAGCGGGTCCGGCCAGATTTCCGGGAGGTCGGCCTCGCCCGGCAGGGACGGCCGATAGGGAAGCGCTTCCATAGGCGGGGTGAATTCCGCGGAGAGGCGCTCGTTGTTGCCGCGCGGGTCCATCCGGTACCAGCCGAAACCGGGAAAGTGCGCTGCGACGAGCCCATGCAGGATGAAGCGGCCGAGGTCCTCCTTCCACAAGCGCTGATAGCAGAGGCCCGCGGGAATTCCGTTCGCGCGAAGGAGCGCTGCCAGCAGGACGCTTTTCGCGAAGCAGTATCCCGTGCGGTGCCGGAGCACGTCCGACGCCCGGAGCGTCACGGGCCCCTTCTGGTGATCGGAGCTGTGAAGCACCTCGTCGCGGACGAAGAGGAAGCAGGCCCGGGCGATCTCCGCGGCATCCCCTTTGCCGGCCGCGAGCCGCACGGCCTCCCGGGCCACGTCCGTGTGATGGTAATCGATGATATCGGTGTGACAGAGATAGTAGCTGTTCATCGGCACCTGCATTGTTTAGGCAACCGCAGAGGCACGGAGACACGGAGGGTTTACCAGACTGATGTATACTCTGCCGCCAATCCTGCATGGGATGGGCATGCATCTCAAAACTCTCTGTGCCCTCTGGGCCTCTGTGGTTATTTTTTTCTTACTGTATGCATCATTCAAGCGGATACAGATTTGTCAAGTCAAGACAAGACGGATTTATTCTGTTTGACACAGGAGAGTCCCCATGTATCATCCTTGATTGCAAAACAATCACACATGCATTCATACGTGGAGGTTTACCATGCCGAAGAAGGTCATCATCATAGGCGCGGGCATCGCCGGGCTCACGGCGGGCATACATCTTCAGCGTAACGGCTACGACACCGAAATCTACGAGCTCCATTCGCTTCCCGGCGGTCTCTGCACGGCCTGGGAGCGCAAGAGCTACACCATAGACGGCTGCCTCCACTGGCTGGTGGGTTCCGGCCCCGGCGACGAGTTCTATCACCTTTGGGACGAGCTCATCGACATGAAGAACCTCAAGTGCCACGAGTACGACACCTACATGACGGTGGAGGACGGCGCGGGAAAGAGCATCACCGTGTACACCGATATCGACACACTGGAGCGCGAGTTCCTGGAAAAGGCCCCCGAGGACAGGAAGATCATCCTCGAGTTCACCGGCGCGGCGAGGAAGCTCTCGGAGTTCCGCATGCCCAACGAGGCGTCGCCGGAGACGATGGGCTTCATGGAAGGCCTTAAAATGTTCAAGCGGATGCTGCCGTACATCCCCACGGCGCTGAAATACGTCCGCGTGACGTCGAAGGACTTCGCAGCCCGATGCGCCAACCCGCTTCTGAAAAAGACATTCGAGTCGATGTTCGTCCCGGAGATGTCCGTCATCTTCCTGATCTTCACGCTGATCTGGTTCCACAGGAAAAGCGCCGGCTACCCGATAGGCGGCTCGCTCAAATTCGCGCAGCTCTTCGAGAAGAGGTACCGCGAGCTCGGCGGGAAGATCCACTACCGCTCCCGGGTGACCAAGATACTTACGAAGGGCGCATCCCCGAAATCCACCGCCACCGGTATCGCCCTCTCCACGGGCGCCACCTACAACGCGGACATAGTGATATCCGCCGCCGACGGCCACTGCACGCTCTTCGAGATGCTCGAGGGCAGGTTCCTGGACAAGAAGTTCAGGAAATACTACGACGAATATCACCCCTTCCCCTCCTTCCTGCAGGTGTCGCTGGGAGTGAAGCGCGAATTCAGTAACGACCCGCACACCGTCGTACTGTCGCTGGAACGGCCCCTCGCGGTTGACCCGGAAACGAGCACGGACAGTCTGGGCGTGCGCATCTTCAACTTCGATCCCACGCTCGCGCCAAAAGGCAGGACCGTGATCTCCGTGCTCCTCGTCACCTACAACGACCATTACTGGACACAGCTGCGGAAGGAGAAGCCGGCGAAATACCGCGACGAGAAGAAGCGGATCGCCGACGAGGTGATCGATGCGCTGGAGAAGCGGTTCGGCAACGTGAAGAAGAACGTCGAGATGACCGACATCTCCACGCCGGCCACGGTGATCCGCTACACCAACAACTGGAAGGGAAGCCTGGAGGGATGGCTCCTCGACCCGAAGGTGGGCTTCTCGCAGATGAAGAAGGAGCTCAAGGGCCTGGCGAACTTCTACATGGCCGGCCAGTGGGTCCAGCCCGGGGGCGGCGTCCCCGGGGCGCTCGTGTCGGGCAGGCAGCTCGCGCAGCTGATATGCCACCGGGACGGGAAGGAGTTCGTAAACAGGTAAAAGGCGGGACGTTTTCGCGCCACAAAGCCCACCCACCACGAACGACAGGCGCGGATCATGATCCGCGCCTGTCGTGTTTACGCGCTGATGCCGAAAGTGCGGTTCAGTTCGACAGCTTGTAGATCGCGGCCTTCGCGGCGTCCCTCACCGGGTACACCTTTACTCTCTGCACAATGGCGTAATCGGGATCGCCCGCGGCAACCGTTCTCAAGCGGGCAAGAGCGCTCCGGTCTCCCAGGTCGCCCAGGGTGATGCAGGCGGTCTTCCGCACATCCGAAAGATATTTCGGGTAGGTGTACCCGAGTATCTTACTTACCGCGGGCCTGTACTTCGCCATGCGCATGTACTTCATTCCGCTCACCGCGTCGGCGTCCATTATCTTCATGAACTCGGCGCCGTGGCCGTCCCACTTCTGCATGTAGAAGAAATCGGTGATGTTCCTGGTCGCGTACTGGTAGTTCTTGAAGCCGAGCCG
>JAGODF010000151.1 GCA_017998375.1 Spirochaetota bacterium | reverse complement strand
CGTATAGTCCCTCAGTCCAAGACCTCGGGTCGTCATTGTCCCGAGGAAAACGCGAGTGACGCCATCCGGCGAACGTGAATCAAGGAACCAGATGGAAGCCCGGGGATTTCTCTGCGAAAAATCGCCGTTGAAAAAACGGTAGCGGTTATACGACGCCTGGGACGCGATGCGGTCGATCTCGTCTATCAGCGCCGACACTTCCACCTGGAGGCACTGCTTCTCGCTTGACAGCGAAGTTTGAGCGGCGTTTCGCGCCAGTTCCTTGATGCGATTCAGGACCGCGGCAATGATTTCAAGGTTGCCGCTAGCGCATTGAAGAAAACCGATCTGCTCCCGCCGTATATCAACTTCGATGCTGTGATATGCCATCTCGCCTTCACGGCCGTCCGGTATAAAACGGGAAGCGAATCCTGCCCTTGACAGATAGCCCTGTATATCGGCTTTCGCCTTGTCGATTTTCACCAGGGCACCATTCGCTATCGATTCCAACCTGTCCGCGGGTTGATTTTGACTCAAGGAGAGGCTGCGGGAGGTCATGGTCTGGATATATATCCGTTCCGCCTGGTGCATGGAGAGCCCGGTTCTGAACCACATCGATGCGCGGCAATTGATTTTCGAAAATGAACCGTCAAGAAGCTTCTTGTCGTTCACCCGGCAGGCATCGACGACCGCGTCGATTTCATCAACCAGGGAATTGATGACCGACTGGGAGGCGGAACGCGATGCGCAATGATTGCGCAGCCGGACAACCGCCGCCCTCTGGCGATCCAGGGCTTCGAGCACCTGCCTCAGGGTGGCCGTGAGCGTCTCGAACGAGGCGGAAAGCGTCCTCCTGCGTATGGCCTCGGTGATTTCAAACGGATTGGTATGAATTATCATTTCCCCTCCAGTGCAGCGTACAAACGCGCCCGCTCAAGGCGGACCGTCTCAATCGCCTCGTCGCAGGTCCGCAGCGCGGAAATCGTTCCGTTGATGGAGCTTACCGTGATGGATTGCGCTCCCGCCGTTTTCAGCCGCAGGGCGCCCGTTCCGATATCCGGCACTCGCACGCTTGCGTACCTGCCGTCGAGGCGCATCGTCGCGGGAGAAGACGCGAACCGGCCGTCGAACGGCCCGATCCCGCCGAACCGCACGGCTCGCAGGCCGGTATCGATGATTTCAACGAGGGATGTGACCTCCTTCTGGAAACACGCCCTGTTTTCTCCCGTGAATATCGTTGAGCGAGACTGGTGCGCCAGGAGGCGAAGCCTTGTGAGCACGATCTCCACGAAGAGGAAACCGAGCTGGACCTTGTTTACGAACTGTCGCGCTCCCTGCGATATGGCAATGCCGTTCATACTCTCCGCGCCGGCGCTCTGGGCGCGGCATTCCGATTCGAGAATCGAAAGGAGGCTGTACGCGCTGTAGACGGCCTTCCAGGAAGCCCTGCCGGCATTGATATCCCGTATTTCCGCCTCCACAAGAGCGATGGCCCTGTTCAGGGAAGCTCCGTCGTTCGTCCGGAACGTGTATGGATCGGCCAGGAAGTTCTTCAGCATTCCCGCGCCTGCCTGCTCAACCGCAATCCGCGGTCCTCCCGGGTAGAATTGAACCACCGTCCGCAACCGCCCTTCACCCCGATAAAAAACAAAGCTGAAATCCCTGAGCCGCCACTGCTCAGCGATGTGAAGCGCCGCCTTGTGAAGATCACGGTACCTGCCGTTGAACTCATTCGCCTGGGCGGCAGTGTTCATGAGCATCCGCGCGCGGCAATCGCCGGCGAGGACCTCGTTTCCCATCATGACAAAAAGTTTTGAAAGGAGCGCCAGGTGCGCGTCGCAGTGCCGGGCAACCACGGCCATGGGATGCGGCCTCCCCTGCCCGGCAGAACCAGACGACGGCAACGGGTAGGCCGCCCGGACGGCCCTCACGTACCTGCGCGTGAAATCCTCCACGGTCATCCCGTTCCGGTAGAAGGGGCGCGACAGTTCGCCGTAATGATCCGCGGAGGCGAAGGCGTCGACCTCCGCGAGGACGCGGTTGATGCGCGCTACATCCGGAAATTCGAGGGAGGTCCTGATCACGTACGGTCCGGTGGGCCCGGGGGGAGTCATCGACTGCGCAAGGACCACGATCCTGTCCGATCCAAGCAGCGCCCCGGCCAGCGCGGCGCCCTTGCAAATGAAGTCTCTTCGTGTTATCATATCACTCCTGCCCTGAGTAAAATACGGTTATCCGGCCAAAGGATAGCGTGTCATGAAATTGTGGGGATGATGGATCATTCCTTTCCACGGAGCGCAGCGGTCCGATTTCGTGTACCGCAACCTGTTGAGCGCCCCCCTGGGGAACTCGTAACCCAGCACGAGCTCATTTGCGCCGATTTGAAGCACGGTCAGTTCCATTTCGATCATCGCATGTCGAACGGAGGCGTTGTGGATGATGATCTTCCCCTCGCTGATACTGAATTTTTTCGTAGTGCGCGCGGGGCCTCCGTCGGAGACGCGGGACGCCTTCACAATGTTTTCCATGGAAGGCAGCGCGGCAATGAAATCATCGTAGATCACGGTTCCGTTCGAGGTGAACTCCAGGCATCGGATTTCGCTTTTCCCCGGTTTCTGCACCATCTTCCATGAGCCGATAAGGCGCTCCTTCAGTTCCCTGTCCGCGCTTGATCCGGCACACATCATGAGCAGGCAGACGCTCAACAGTACTATCCTTGCCATGCTATTCCCTCCTGTTTCACCAACATGATGCATGCGCCACCAGATGGATTTGCTAGTAAAAAATGTTTTAAGTTTCCCTTTTGATCAATCACATTTACGCAAGAATTGTGACATGCCTCTGATAATCCCCACTGGATTATCGCATATTCACCCAGTGCACATTGGCATGCAATATATCCCCCTGCACAATGTGTTCCCAGCTGAAAAGAAGCTCGCCAGCTTTACTCCTCTATAAGACCATGCTGCTCAAAGAATTCCCTTTTTAGCCTTAAAAATTCACTTTGGCTACAATCATCTCCGCCGCATTCGTACTCTTTTGTAAGAGGGGGTGTGCTGCCTTTATACGTTGGGGGCAACATGCCAAAACTAGTAACAATATTAACTTGTGGTGGTGGCACTGGTAAATTACATATTTCTTGAATTACCAGACCATTTGAAATCAAATAAGATTTTTGATAAATACTATAATGCAATCCATTTGTTTTTTTCCTTAAACTAATATGAATATCTCGTATTTTAGTTCCAGGCCAATCAGGATCAGTTTTCACACTATAAGATATGCAGTATGGTGTCCTTGGATCGGGATTTGCCTCACACGATCTAAGATCCTTAATTGCAACTCTAACCGCCGCTTTGTTTATTTCCTTCTTCTCTTCGGGGATTTCTCCAACTTTCTTCTGGAACAGCCGGTACTCGGATGTCTCGCATGACCATTCGCCCGTGCTCTCGCCCGGCCTCAGGGTCGCGCTGTGCCATCTCCTCCAGGTGTAGGTCTTCTTCCCATCATCCCACCTCTTGTAACACAGGCGTGTGTCCAGCGTGGCGCGCATGCTCCTGTTCCTGTATTCTATGTGCATGGCGGGCTTTTCCCGGGAACATCCCATGCGCACCGGAGTTGAACTTTTTGTCAAATCAGTAGCCTTCAGGTCGACTCCCGCGGACCATCCGGGCATGCAGCGGAATTCGCAGTCGCAGTCGCCAGCGCTTTCCAGGTTTTCGGTGAGCTTCCTCCTTGACCGCGCATCATCATCGGCCCGCTTTTCATCTTCCGCGCGCGCCCTTTCCTCCACGCGTCTCTGAATTTCCTCTTCCTTCTCCTGCCGCGCGGCCACCTGCTTCCTGTATTCATCCAGTTTCGCCCGTCTCGCGGATTCCTCCTGCCTTCGTCTCTCGCGCAGGTTTCTCACCTCCTCATCAAGCGCCATCTGCCTCTTTTCCCGGTTCTGCTCGATCAACCTCCTTGTCTCGTCGTATCTCTTTTTCTCGGCTGCCAGTGCCGCTTCTCGCCTTTTTTCTCTTTCAGCCGTGTTGATTCTTCTCTGGTTTTCGATTCTCTGTTTTTCATTGGTTGCTTTGAAATTATTATACGCGCGGTCCGTCTTGTCCAGCTGTCTCTGGGCATCCCTCCTGATAACAGCTGCCTTTGCTTCGGTCTTTTTCCTGTCCGATTCTTCCCGCCTCAGATTTTCCCCGAGCATGTTCTTTTCTGCACTCAAAACCTGGCTCCTGCACTGCTGCTCCACCGCGATTCTTCTCCTGGTTGCATCGTATTTCCTTTTCTGCGCCTGGTATTCACGCTCCCGTTCACGATCTGCATATTGTTTCTCCAGCCTGAGCACCTCCAGTTCATTCTTTAGCTGGATTTTCTGTTGAGAACTGCTGCCTCTGATCTTCTTCTGGAGTACCTTCTCCTTCTGCGAAAATTCTTTCGCGGCAGTTGCCTTTCCGTTTAAATATTCGTTCCTGTTGGCATTGAAATCCCTGTCCGCGTCAACAATCTGCTGCCTGGAATCCTTGACCATCTCGGTCTTTTCCTGTTCGACACGATTTAACTGCGTGGAAGTATCGCGTCTCGTCATACCCGAGCATGAAACAAACAAGGAAATCATTGTACATGCAACCAGCGCCCGAACCGTCATTACGGCGGTGCGCATTTTCAGGTATTTCGAAAACGGGCAAACGTTCATCATTTTATTCATAGCGGAAATCCTTATTTATACTTTAATATGTAAATCAATTTCACTAATTATTCACGTACATCATGATTAAACGTGTCACAATCGGTTATTCCGGGAAAAGAAACATCTCGGTTAATGACAGGGTATGTATTTGTCAATGTTCCACCCATGGAAGTTCTTTACGAAATCTTAATCGATTCACCCGTAAAAGATCACACTCAATGTTATTACACTACCAACCAGGATTGCTTTTACAGTGCACGGCTCATCATGCGATGCAAATACACGGTTAACGACCAAATGAGAAATATCTTTTCAAGTTCCACGGTCTAATTGATCTGAATTCCATTAATATCATCATAGCAATATAAACATATCATTATTCCAATACGTTTCAATAAAAAACAAATTGGTGAATAATGATTTTAGTGATGTTCAGAATAAAAGAATGTCATGCAACCGGTGAACACGGGTCTGGCTGTTCGGTTTATGATCAACAAACAAAAAAGTTCTTGAAAACAACACTACCTGCATCGAGATTCATTTTTTAATAAGGGCTATTTATTGGGATACCTATTGGCTGCTTCGTCACCATCTTGAGATTCAGGAAGATCATCATCAATGACCGCGATAAAAAAAGGCAGTGGCGACATGAACGACGATTTCACGCCTCTCGATGACAGCGAGATGTCCGAGCTTACCAGCATTTTCAGCGATACGACGGAGCCGATTTCCTTGTCATTCCGGCAGCTGGGCGATATCGAAGACATTATCTCTTCAGATGTCATCGAGAACATAATTACGATTCACGATCCTTTAAAAAACGATTTCGCGAAGGCGCTCGCGGTCATGCTTGTCGATGTGCCCGTCCATCTTGTTCCGGAATCGATGGAATGCGTTGAATTCACGGGATTGGACGCGATCGGTATGCCGGGGGTGAGGGCTTTCTTTGGCACCACACCATTCAGGAGGAACGCGTTTTTCCTGCTTTCAAAAAATATCGCATTGCTTCTTTCCCGTGAAGACCTGACGAAGCTTTTCCGTGAATATCACTCCGCATTGAAGAAAGAATCGCCGGGCGCATTTGAGGGAATCCGATCAACATCATTTATCGGCAGCGTACCGGACGGCATGATACTTGTCATCACCTGGCTGGTAGAGTTCGGCGAGGATACCGGGCATCTGAAAGTCTGCTACGGCCGGCGGAACGATTTACAGCCAGGGTGATAATGCAATTCGTTCGGTGCGCTCATGCTTCTTGCATCGTATTAACGGCTTCCCCCGGCCCCTCACCCCTGCAAAGGATACTCCTCCGTATCGACCACTCCGTAGTGCTCCATCTCTTCCGGTGATAGCTCGCGGGTGGCGGACGGCGCGGAGGGGCGGGCGCTCTTCAGGCGGCGCGTCTCGCGCAGGACGAACGCGCCCGTGACGCAGAAGGCGAGGAAGTCGGCGAAAGGTATCGCGATCCAGACGCCGTCAAGCCCGAAGAACCGCGGCAGAGTCAGGAGCGCCGGTATCAGTATGATGAGCTGGCGCAGAAGGTTGAGAATCAGCGACATGCCCGCCCTGCCGATGGCGAGGAAGAAATTCGCCCCTAAAATCTGGACGCCCACGAAGGGAAGCGCCAGGAGGAACAACCGTATCCCGCGGGTCCCCGTCTCCACGAGGCCGGGATCTTCGCTGAAAATCCGGATGAAGAAGTGCGGGAAGGCCATGATGCACGCGTACATTACCATAAGATGGATCGTCGCGCCTATCATCGCGAGTTTGAGCGTGCGTATCACGCGGTCGGGGCGACGCGCACCGAAGTTGTAGCCCGCTATCGGCTGCATGCCGTGGTTGATGCCTATCACCGGCATGACGAGCAGCATCGCCAGCGAGAAGATGGCGCTCATCGCCCCCACGGCCATGTCGCCGCCGTATTCCTTCAGGCCCCGGTTCAGGATGGCGTTGACGAAGCTGCCGGCCAGCTGCATCGCGAACGGCGCCATCCCGATGGAGACGATGCCCATCACTATCGCGCGGTCGAGCCGCATGTTCCGCAGCCTTATTTTCAGCATGCTTCGCGGGCTCCTCAAAAACAGGAACACCCACGCGGCGGAGGAGGCCTGGGCGATAAGCGTCGCCAGGGCGGAGCCGCGCACGCCCCATCCCAGCACGTAGACGAAAAGGACCAGGAGGACGATGTTGACCGCCGCGTTAAGGAGCATGGTCATCATCGCGATCCGGGGATGCCCTTCCGCGCCTATGACGCCGTTCAACCCGAAGCCTACGAACTGGAACAGGGTGCCCAGGAGGATGATGCTGATGAACTGCCGCGCGAAGGGGAGCGTGTCCGGGCTGCTTCCGAAAAGAGAGAGAATGGGGTCCAGGAGCGCGAGGCCGGTCACGGAGAGCGCGAGCGAGGCGCACAAAATCAGCGTGAAGGCGTTGCCCAGTATTCTCTCGGCGCCCTCGACGTTCCGCTGTCCCAGGTGTATGGAAACGCGGGCGGACGTCCCAATGCCGATGAGCATCCCGAAGGCCATGAGCACCAGCGAGATGGGGAAGGTGAGCCCCATGCCCGCGATGGCCAGCGGCCCCACCACCTGCCCCACGAAGGCGCGGTCGATGACACTGTACATGGACGTGACGATGGTGCCGACGATGGCCGGCGCCGAGAAGCCTACGAGGAGCTTCAGTATCGGCTCCTCTCCGAGACGTTTCGCGTTTCTATCCATGCCCTTTCCGCTCGCGGTGCGCACTACACCGGGTGGCCCCGGACGGGAAAAAGTCAAGATAAAGAATGTTTTGATACCGGCGCGACGCGCTGCGGTGAGGAAAAAATTGAAACCAATTGCGCGGCGTGCGGGGTCTCACGCATTAGATGACCGGACACGTCCGGTGTCCATAAAATATCTTGTGCTCGTATCGCGGCTATGGTAGCATGGATACCGCGAAAGGAGCGGTGCGCCGCGCGTGAATACCCGGAAAGACATGATGAACGACAGCCGAATGTGGATGAGGAATAATGCTATGGCCGCGGTCTGCCTGTGCGCGCTCGCCGTTGCCGCGCCGCTGCATTCGCAGGCGGACGCCGACGACGGCTCGCTGCGCTGGCGGGACTGCGTCGTCCTGGCGCAGTCGAAGAACCCGGAGATCATCTCGGCGAACGAGAAAATTAACCAGGCGGCCGCGGACAGGGGGATAGCGCGGAGCGACATGCTGCCCAGCGTGAGCGCGTCGCTCGCCGCGTCCAGGTCGAAGCGGGAAGGCGGCGCGGAGTCTGCTGAGGGCACGCGGAACAGCTTTTCCTACGGGATAGAAGGCAGCCAGCTCCTGTTCGACGGGGGACGCGCGTACTTCGAGACGAAGGGAGCGGGGTCTCTCTATAAAAAAGCGGTCTACGGGAAGATGGCGGCATCGGCGTCGGTGCGGCTCGCCATGCGGACCGCCTTCAACAGGCTTTTGTCCGCGCAGGAATCGGTGGGCATAGTGAAGGAGATAACGGACAGGCGGGAGCGGAACCTTGACCTGGTGCGGATCCGCTACAACGCGGGGAAGGAGCACCGGGGTTCGCTCATGACGGCGGAGGTGAGTCTCGCCCAGGCGAAGGCGGACTACGCCCAGGCCCTGCGCGCCGTGTCGCTGGCGCGGGGCGAGCTTGCCCGGAGGATAGGGCTCCGTGACTGGAAAGCGTTCACCGCGGCGGGCGAGCTCGCGGTCCCGCGCGTATCGCCCGGGACGCCGGATTTCAGGTCCATCGCCGAGCGCACGCCGTCGTTCCTGCAGGCGCGCGTCCAGGAGGAGTACGCCGACTACGCGCGGAAATCGGCGCTGGCCGGCCATTCGCCCCGGATGTACGGCAACGCGAACGCCGGGAAGAGCGGCTCATCCTGGCCGCCGGAGGAGACCACGCTTTCGGCCGGCGTGACCATCACCCTGCCCATCCTCGAGGGAGGCGCCGGCGTGTATCGGGACGACAAGGCCGACGCCGCATACCGACAGGCCGCGGCGGACCTGGAGAGCGCGCGCCGGAACGCGGAGCTCGCGCTGGAGCAGAAATGGGTCGCCCTGCTCTACGCCATCGACATCTGCGGGGTCAGGGAGCAGTCGCTGAAGGCATCGGAGGAGCGGGCCCGCATCGCCGAGGCGCGCTACAACATAGGCATGATAAATTTCGACAACTGGATCATCATAGAAAACGAGCTCGCCGACGCGAAAAGAAACTATCTCAACGCCAGGGCCGGGGTCCTCGACGCCGAGGCGGAATGGTACAATGCCCAGGGGGTGACACTCGACCATGATATTCAATAAGACCCGCTCTTTCCCGCGCATCGCCCCGGCAATCGCCACGGCGCTTGTCCTGGCGGGCGCCGCGTGCTCAGGTGACCCGTCACCCGTCACGCGGACGGTGCTTCCCTCCACGGGCACCATCAAGAAATACATTTCCACGACGGGGACCGTGGAGCCGCGCAACCGGCTGAAGATCATCCCGGCCATCGCCGGGCGCGTGGAGAAGGTCCTGGTGACGGAGGGGCAGGAGGTGCGTCGCGGCCAGCTCCTGGCGTGGCTGAGCTCCACGGAGCGCGCGGCGCTCATCGACGCGGCGCGCATGCAGGGCGATAAGGAAATGCGCTACTGGGAGAGCGTCTACAAGGCGACGCCCGTGGTGGCGCCCATCGCGGGGACGGTGATAG
>JAGODF010000150.1 GCA_017998375.1 Spirochaetota bacterium | reverse complement strand
GTTCTCATCATGTCCGTGGACCCGGGTTTTTACGGCCAGAAATTTCTCGATATTTCCCTCGCCAGGATTGAATCACTGGTGCGCCTGATAGAAAAAAAGGGGCTCGCGGGGAAAGTGGCCATACAGGTAGATGGAGGCATCACGAAGGACAACATCGCCGGCGTGGTGAAGGCGGGGGCGCGGATACTCGTTGCCGGCAACGCGGCGTTCAGCGGAGGCATGGTGCACGACAATGTCCGGATGCTCAAGGATTCAGCCGCGAAGGGGCTTGCCTGATACCGGCGTCATCTTTCATGTAGCACTATATCATCGTAGTCGGCAGCGGCATTGCCGCCGGTGGCGTTTGAATCGGTGAGGATGGCTATCATGACCGGGTTCCCCGGCGGGTTCTTCCCGAAAAGGCGGCGGTAATCGTCGAGGACATTTCTTCTTTCCGTTATCCACTGGTTCAGCTGCGAGGCGCCCGACCGCAGCACCAGGAACCGGCCCTCGTAAATGACCATCCCGAGCTTTTCCTTCAGTTTGTTCAGAGATTTTCCCACGGGAAGCGTGGTGCTCCATACATACTTTATCACGTTGATGGGCTGCGCGTTCACGGGGAGCAGGGGCATTCTCCTACGGATAAATATTACGTATATGGACGCCGCGCTGTCGTTCGTCCTGCCGAACTCCTCGTTTCCCCCGGGAGGCAGATGCCGGGCCCGCCATTTCCAGGAAACCACCGGATGCCGGTTGATGTTCCACTGGACCTGTTTCGCGATCTGAATGGATGATCGATACGCGTCCGCCTTCATGAAGGTGTTGCCGTTCTCAGAGGCGAGGCGGTACACGGACTCCGCCGCCCTTCTCGATGCGTCGCGGATGATCCACCTGGTAAACGGGCTTCCACTGTACCCCTGGAAGTCATCAATCACCACTGAACCGGTTCCCTGCTGTGCACCGGCCGGTACCATGGCAGCGGCAAGGCAAACAGAAACGCACAGCATGCAGGCCGATAGTACGGCTTTTCCTCGGGAGGCAGTCGATCCAGGGTTTTTCCAGCGGGAGGGAAGGAGGTGTGATACAAGTTGTTTCAAGGCGTCTCTCGATCAGCGGCGGATCCTGATTTTCCGTACCTTGCGTTTTTCCAGCTTGATGGCGCCCTCGGGGTTGTACTTGTTCTGCACTTCCTCGATGTTGTGAGTGAGGAGCATTCTCACCGCGGCCTCGGCCTTGTTGAGCACGTCGATGAGGATGAGGTTTTCGTCGTCGGTGAAATCCTGTAAGAGATAGTCCTCCATCTTGGTCTTGTCCTTGGGCCTGCCGACACCTACGCGCACCTTCGCGAACCTGTCCGATTTCAGGGCCCGGGACATTGACTCTATTCCGGCGTGCTGTATCTTGGAAAGGACATAGTCCACCCTGAGCTCGCCCACGTCAAGAGACGTGTCCTCGAGCACGCAAACGATGTCTTTCACGTTGATCCTGAGAAACGACGCGATGTAAAGGACGGACTCGCCGATGATATTGACAAACGTCTGGGGTTTCAGCAGTACAACTTCGTTTTTATCGATCTTACCCCTGCCGATTATCGACTTTTTCTTCTTTATCTTGACTTCTATGTTCGCGTTGTTGCCGAGAATGTCAACAACCTTGAAACCTATGTTCTGCCTGTTGTTGTTGTACTTCTCGCCCGGATTTCCAAATCCAACGATTAACTTCAAATAGTGTGTGCCCTCCTTTAACCAGTCTAACCGCCCGCGCGGAAGTACGTCTTCCCCGCGCGGGAAGTTGAGGGAGCATCGAAAGAACGGATTTACTTCTTTTTATCGTCCTTCTTCTTTTCGTCTTTCTTGTCGTCCTTCTTGTCGTCCTTCTTCTCCTCGGTGGGAGCCGCAGCCGCAGCTTCGCCCTCCGCCGGTACCCCCTCCACGGCCACCGGTTCCGCGACCTTGGTGGGTACAAGGACCGTTACGACCACCCTGTCATTATCGCTCAGGAACTTCAGTGATCCGGAAACCGGAATGGCACCTATATGTATGGAATCCCCAATGTCGAGATTTGTTACATCGATGGTGATTTTTTCCGGGATTTCCGTGGGGAGACACTCTATTACCAGCTCGCGCTCGACGAACTCGAGTATGCCGCCGTTACGCACGCCCTTGGCGGTGCCGGTGATCTCCACGGGAACTTTCGTGTGGATCTTCTCACCCTCGGTAATCTTGAAAAAATCGATATGCGTCAACTCGTCCGTGATCGGGTTCATCTGGTAGTCCTTGACGAACACCTGGTGTTCCCTGTCCTCGTTCCTGTTCGTTATGGTGAGGTTGAGGAGCATGCTCTCCGACACGTGCCCCCTGAACAGCATGTATATGTCCTTGCTGGACACCTGGAGCGACTCGGATTTCCCGTGGGAGTACATCACCACGGGGATAAAACCCTGGCTGCGCAGCCTGTGTGCCTCGTTTTTCCCGAACTTGGTGCGAACTTGAGCGTTGAGTAAATGTGTTTGCATCGTCGTAACTCCGTGTTAAATTCTTATTCTCATGCCGGAAGAGTTCCCGCCCCCGGAGGCCCTGTCGCGGACGCTCACAGGAACAGCGAACTCACCGATTCTCCCTCGTGAATCCGCCGTATGGCTTCGCCAAAAAGCGACGCCACGGAAAGAACCTTCATGTTCGGCAATTTTTTTTCAACCTGCATGTTTATGGTGTTGGTGAAAATTATCTCCTTGAATCCCGCGTTCTTCAGCTTTTCCGGCGCGTTGGCCGACAGGACCGCGTGCGTCGCGGCGCAGTAAATATCGCCCGCACCGTTGTCCTTCAGAGCCTTCGCCGCTGCGGCTATGGAACCCGCCGTATCGACCATGTCGTCGATGATGATGCAGTTTTTGCCCTTCACGTCCCCGACGACATTCATCACCTCGGAGACGTTGGGCTTCGGCCTGCGCTTGTCTATAATCGCGAGTCCCGCGTCTATCTTGCTGGCCATGAAGCGGGCCCTCACCACTCCCCCCGTATCCGGCGACACGACCACCGGATCCATTATGGACAGGTCCTTCAGGTGCTGCACCACAATGGGCGACGCGAAAAGGTTGTCCACCGGGATGTCGAAAAAGCCCTGAATCTGGTCCGAATGCAGCTCCATTGTAAGGATGCGGTTGACACCCACCGCCTGGAGAAGGTTCGCCACCACCTTCGACGAGATGGGAACCCGCGGCTCAACTTTCCTGTCCTGCCGCGCGTACCCGAAATAGGGTATCACCGCCGTGATGCGCTTCGCCGAGGCGCGGAGCGCCGCGTCAATCATCAGCAGCAGCTCCATCAGGTGATCGTTCGCCGGGTTCGACGTCGGCTGAAAGATGAAGACATCGACCCCGCGCACGTTCTCGCATATCTTGACGGAAAGTTCGTTGTCCTTGAACTTGATGATCTCGACTTCCGCCAGCTTAATATTCAGGTAGTCGGCGATCTCCTTCGCGAGGTCCGGGTTCGAAGAACCGGAAAATATCTTCATCGAGTCCTGCATGTCCGCTACCACACCGTTTAGAGTATTGCCGCTTCGGAAAACTACCCGTTTATGCCGCGCCGGGCCAGCGCTTCTTCAAGATTCTGGAGTTCTTCTTTCGAATTGATGCCGGTGCCTTCGACGGCATTGGCAAGAAGAAGTGTCCTAACGATGAATCCTTTCTTGCGTATGTAGTGCAGCGCGTCGGGTAAATAGTACTCGCCCTGGGCGTTGTCCGTGCCGATTGTCTTGAGCCCCTCGAAAAGGAAACGGGAGTCGAACACGTAGGTTCCGGTGTTGACTTCCCTGATTTTTCTTATTTCGTCGGAAGCGTCCTTTTCCTCGACGATCTCCCTGAGATTGCCCGCTTCGTCCTTCACGATGCGCCCGTATCCCTTCGGGTTTTCCTGCACCATCGTGACGACGACCGCCTTGACCCTTTCATCGTCAGCGCTTTTTACCAGCTCGCCGAAAGTGCCGGCTCCCAGCAGGGGGACGTCGCCGCAGGCTATGAGCACTTTCCCTTCGAAACCGCGAAGCGCGCTTTCCGCCTGCATGACCGCGTGTCCGGTCCCGAGCTGTTCCCTCTGCCAGGCAACGCGCGCTTTTCCCCGCACGGCCTCCTCGACCAGTTCTCCCCTGTAGCCGACGACGACCACGATATCCTCGACACCGGCCGACTTCAGATTTTCAATGACGTGAAGGACCAGTGGTCTGCCCGCGAGCTCGTGCAGTACTTTCGGCAGGTCAGACTTCATCCTGACGCCCTTTCCCGCCGCGAGGACCACGGCCCTGATGTTTTTGTCCTTTTGCATGATATGCATCTGAGGCGCAAGGATTCGAACCTTGGGATGCCGAGACCAAAACCCGGTGCCTTACCACTTGGCGACGCCTCAATACGACAGTCAGATAATGCGGGAGACAATGAGATGTTGCACGCCGCCTTTCATCTTCCTTTCCGCTTCCCGTGCGGCGTTGTAATCTTTGAAAAGTCCAATGATGCTCGATCCCGAGCCGGTCATGGCCGCGTAGTCGGCGCCATGATGAATCATCCCTGCCTTTATTTTCTCAAGTTCAGGATGATCCTTGAAAACGACCGTCTCAAAATCGTTTTTAAGGATATCCCTGAAGCGCCCCATTTCATTACTGCCGATTCCCTCGGTGAACTTCCTTTTCTTTTCCTCCAGCACCCCGCCGTCGAACCGGTACTCCGGAGTCCTGTTCAGTGCGGCGTACGCCCTGCCCGTATTGACCATCACCCCGCTGCATGCGATAAGCACCCAGTAGTCCAGAGCGCCTTCGAGCCGTGTGATCTTCTCGCCGATGCCCTCGCACAACGCGCATCCCCCCAGCAGGCAGTAGGGCACATCGGCCCCCAGTGCCGACGCCATGCGTATGAGCTCCTCCTCGCCGTAGAGCGCCAGTTGTGAATTCAGGAGCCGCAACATCGCCGCTGCGTCGCTGCTGCCCCCGCCCAGTCCGGCCCCGGCGGGAATGTTCTTCTCGACTGAAAGAGCGATCCTGCATGATTTTCCCGCTTTCCGGAAGTAGGCCTTTACGGCGGCGGTAATCAGGTTCTCATGGGCAGGTATCGTCGCGAGCAGCCATTCGTATCTTCCCCCGGACGGGGTGATATCGACCTCTATGGGACCGCCCTGGTCGGACACGTCCATACTGTCCAGTTTTAAAAGATCCGATTCTTCAGCCGAAAGCATCAGGCTGAATATATTATGATATCCGTCAGCTCTTCTGTTGAGGATTTCAAGGTGCAGGTTGACCTTGGCATATGCGTTTTCAGCGTATTCCATGACAGCTGATCAAATCCTACACACATGGAATAAAACGAATGCCAAAACTAATATATGGGGGTTTATCTGTCAAGCACTAATCAATGAGGTCTATTCTTCGTCAATCCTGATCTTTTCCACCCTGTCCGTTGCGGTATCGAGGACTGCCACGGTGCTTTCCTCCCTTCCATAGAGGGTGCCCGGATTGATGATGCGCGATTTGTTCGATATATAATTCTCGAAAAAGTGCGTGTGTCCCTTGATGATGTAGTCGTACTTGCCTGATGAAACGATGTCCCGGAACAGCGGCACGTCGCTGCCGTGGAAGACGAAGATCTTTTTCCCATCCGCCTCCAGCTCGCAGTACTCGCACACCTCGCCGAACCCCATTTTCAACGCTTTCTCGTTGATCACGTCGGCGTCGATATCGCTGTTGCCCAGGACGAACTTGCACGTGAACTGGCCGAAGAGCTCCATGATTTTCGGCGACGTCAGGTCGCCCGCATGGATGACGAGATCGACCTTCCTTGCTTTGAAGACGTCGATCGCCCTGCGGGTAAGGTCGATATTGTTGTGTGTGTCGGCTATGATCCCGATCTTCATCGCTTTGGCCGCGCGGTGAGATTGAAACGGCAATGGCGCATCGATACCGGCATGGAGGTTCCTTAACCGGCCCGCCCGCTCACCCCAGCCTTGCGCCGTTGGGGATGGAGCGGTCGATCTCTATGAGGACGGGCGCGTCGTTCTTGTCCTTCTTCGCCGCGAGAAGCATGCCGTTGGACGTCCTCTTGAAGATGGTCGCCGGCTTCAGGTTCGCGACCAGCAGTATCTTTTTCCCCACGATCCCCTCCGGGGAATACTGCTTCGCGATGCCCGCGACGATGGTGCGCGTATCGAGCCCCGAATCGATCTTCAGCTCCAGAAGCTTGTCGGAGCCTTCCACCCTGGTCGCCTCCA
This sequence comes from Spirochaetota bacterium, assembly GCA_017998375.1. GTDB lineage: Bacteria > Spirochaetota > UBA4802 > UBA4802 > JAGODF01 > JAGODF01. Next base: position 3,126 of record JAGODF010000150.1, on the reverse strand, counting down.
GTATCTCGGCGACGCGTATGTCGACGCGGGCGAATTCGGATATATCGATAAGGCCGTCGGTATCGTTCATCTTCTTTTCCTTTGTTTCGGTTTTCTCCGCCGCCGGTTCCAGTTTTTCCAGCCGCGGGAAAAGTATGCCTGCATCCCCAATCGCGCTTCCCGGGACGAGGGAGCCGAGGGCGATAAGCTTTCCCCTGTTCCAGGCTTCGCTGCCCATTCCCAGGGCGGCCATGATCTTGGAGGACGCCTGCCGTATGATGGGCGAGAGCAGGAACGCCAGCGCGTAGCATGATTCGAGCAGGTTCCGGATCACTGCCGACAGAAGATCGGTCTTCCCCTCCCGGGCGAGAACCCAGGGTTTCTGCTCGTCGATGTACCTGTTGAGAAACCGCACGAACTCCCAGAGGCTTTCAATGCCGAAGTTGAACCGGAACGACTGCGTGTTCTTCACGTACTCGTCCAAGGCCGTTTCGAGCTTCCGGCACACAGCCTCCTTCCCTCCGTCGACTCCGTCCGCGTACGCCGGGACCCGGCTCTGAAAAAATTTCTCCGTCATGTTGAAGCAGCGCTTCACCAGGTTCCCGAAGTCGTTCGCCAGATCGTAATTTATCCGGTTGATGACCGCCTCCTCCGAAAACTTCGCGTCCAGGCCGAAGTTCATTTCCCGGAGAAAGAAATACCGTACCTGGTCGTCGCCGTACTTGTCGATGAGATCCTTCGGGCGTACCACGTTTCCCAGGCTCTTCGACATCTTGGCCTCGTCCATGTTCCAGTAACCGTGCACGTTCAGGTTCCGGTACGGCTCTATCCCCGCGGCCTTGAGCATCGTGGGCCAGAAGACACCGTGGGGCTTCACTATGTCCTTCGCGATGATGTGCTGCACGCAGGGCCAGTACTTCCTGAATTTTTCGCCGTCGGGGTAATCCAGCGCGCTCACGTAGTTGATCAGCGCGTCGAACCAGACGTAGGTCACGTACCTGTCGTCGAAGGGAAGCGGTATCCCCCACTGCGACCTGGTCCTCGGTCTGGAGATGCACAGGTCCTCGAGCGCCTCCCCTTCCAGGAGCGACACCACCTCGTTGCGATAGCGCTCGGGCCGGATGAAATCCGGGTTGTGCCTGATATGGTCCAGGAGCCAGCCCTGGTACTTGCTCATGCGGAAGAAATAATTGCTCTCTTCGATGTACTCGAGCTTTTTATCGTGATCGGGACACTTCCCGTCCACCATTTCCTTTTCCGTGAAATAGCGCTCGCACCCGAAGCAGTAGTAGCCGCCGTAGCTGCCGAAATAGATGTCGCCCGCGTCGTAGACCTTCTGGAGAATCTTCACGACCACGTTCCTGTGGCGCTCCTCGGTGGTCCTGATGAAATCGTCGTTCTGGATGCCGATGTCTTTCCACACCTGCCTAAACACCGCGCTGATCCTGTCGGCATACTCCTGGGGGGAGGTGCCGCTTTTTTCCGCGGCTTTCGCTATCTTGTCGCCATGCTCGTCGGTGCCGGTGAGGAAATAGGCGTCGTAACCGATCATGGTATAGAAGCGCTTCAGGAAATCGGCCAGTATCGTCGTGTACGCGTGCCCTATGTGGGGCTCCGAGTTGACATAGTAGATTGGGGTTGTCACGTAAAAGCGCTTGTCCATTGCGTCCTCATACGATGAATTCTTCATCTGCTGAATCGGTGGCGGTGTGGAGCAGCTTCTGCGCAGCCTTCTGCGTCACGGAAAACCTGTTGTTTTCCTTCACGATATCCCGGCCCGACACCTCGATATTGATGTCCTGGAACTTGAGCCGCACCTTATTCTTCAGTGGCTCTATCGATATGACCACGAATATTTTTCCGTCCACATCAATCTGGCTTCCCTGGGAGGGGAAATCCCGGAAGAGCGCCTTGTACACCTCGTATTCGTGGCTGAGGCAGCACAGCAACCGGCCGCACATTCCCGATATCTTCAGGGAGTTCAAGTTCAGGTTCTGCTCCTTCGCCATTTTGATCGATACCGGATCGAATCCTTCCTTCATGTGGGTGCAGCAGAGCTGCCTTCCGCAGGGCCCGAACCCGCCGACGAGGCGGGCCTCGTCGCGGACGCCTATCTGCCGCATCTCGATCCTGGTGCGGAACACGGACGCAAGGTCGCGGACCAGTTCGCGGAAATCGATCCTGTTTTCCGCGACGAAATAGAAGATTATTTTCGTCCTGTCGAAGAGGCACTTCACGGAAATAAGCTTCATGTCGAGCTTCTTTTCCGCAACCTTGGACCGGCACACATCGAATGCCTTCCGTTCCAGGGACTCGATCTCCGGGAGCTGGTTCAGGTCTTCGTCGCTCGGTATCCTGAGCAGCCTGCCGTGAATATCCTTCTTCTCTTTCTTCATTCCCCTCTTGCATATCTTGCCGATATCAACGCCATGCTCCGTTTCAAGTATGCAGAGGGATCCCTTCTTTATGAAAAGATGGTTCGTATCGGCATAACACATCTGGTAGCTGTTCCTGAGCTTCACGCTTGTCACATCAACAGGTTCCACCGAATCACCGCCTAAAATTTTGTATCGCCGCGCTATCCCCGTCAGGCGGGATGCGCGAGGCCTCTTACCGCGCCCGCAAGGCCTATGTTCCTCGCCGCCGCCTTCCTCGCTTCCATGATCGCGCCCTGCGCGATTTTCACCGCGGCCGGATCGTCGAGAAAAACATCCTGGAAGTAGTCACGGCAGTCTCGTCCCGTCCCGGTGCCGCAGACCAGGAAAAGAAGATTCTGCCGGTAGACGTTCATCATGATGCCGGCCAGGCGCTCGGCTCCAAGTTTCTTTTCCAGATCGGACACACCCTCGACCGTCGCGTCATGACCCCGTACAAGGTCGCTGACGCCGCGGCAGGCCCGCCGGAGTTCACCGAGCATGTCACCCTCGGAAAGAAGCAGCGCGTTTTCCGCCGATCCGCCAGATATTTCTGCTATTACAGAGGCGTTGCTGTTAATCAACTTTTTTTTATCCATAATGCCGATAATCGAACTCGGGTCGAGGGGGGCGAACTTCATCTCGAAGCACCGTGACAGGATGGTCGGCAGTATGGCGGAGGTGCCGGACGCCACGAGGAAGATATGGGTTCCCGGAGCGGGCTCCTCTATGG
>JAGODF010000149.1 GCA_017998375.1 Spirochaetota bacterium | reverse complement strand
GTGATGAAGGCCCCGGGCTCGAACAACTGCACAATCTCGAGCACCTTCTTTACTTTCCGCTTGGGAACCACCGTGTAGAGAATGTAGACCGGTCCGTCAAGCCCCATGCCGTCTACAGTCGTGACCCCGAATCCCTCCTCGCGGAGAACCAGCGGCAGCGCCGAGACCATCTTGCTGGTAATGATGCGGAGGTTCTGGTAGCCGATGGCGATCTTTGCCTCCAGCAGCATGCCGACGTAGTACCCCACTGCAAACCCGAGGGCGTAGACCAGGTACCCGCCCCAGGAGTTCAGGTTCCCGATCGCCGTGCTGATGACGGTGATCCAGATGAAGACCTCCACGAAGCCGATGACCGGCGCCAGGTAGCGGTTGCCCCGGGACACGAGGATGATCCTCATGGTGCCCAGAGAGACGTCGACGATCCTGGCGAAGAAGATGTACGCCATCCCCATCAGTTCCGCGTTGCTGATTGTCATGGTCCCGGAAAATCCTCCCTGGCGCGTTCTGGCATGCAGCGCAGCGTGCCCCCGTACGGGTGCACGAACCGTCCTTCAATCATCCGGGCACCGCCTGATAATTTCAACATATTATTTATTTCCGACGCTGATGGAATCCGGCGCCTCCCGGCCCGGAAAGACCGACGCGGCGGCCTTCAAAACGCCAGCCCCGCCAATCTTCTGCTTGACATCGCGGCGACATGACGTTTAACTACTCCGATCGCACCGCCATGAAGATACCGCATACACTCATCACGCGCCTCCTGGCAGCCGCGCTGGCCCTGACGGTTCTTGCCGGCGCACACGCGGCGTCCGCGCAGCGCAACGGGAAGGCCCTGGTGGGCCGCGTGGAACCCGTCAGCATTCCCCGATTCGACCTCGCCATGGACGCGCGGATAGACACCGGGGCGCGCAACTGCTCCCTCCACGCCTTCAATGAAAAGGAAGTCAAGGCCGGGGGAGAGCGCTTCGTTGAATTCAGCACGCTGGACGCGAAGAACAGGGTCCTGCGCCTCAAGTCGAAAATCGTCAAGGTCAAGACGATCCGAAGCACCTCGGGAGCGACGCAGCGGCGTTTCGTGATACGGGAGCAGGTGCGCCTGGGCGGCGTGCGGAAGGAAGTCTTTATCACCCTGAATGACCGGAGCCACCTGGAATACCGCTTCCTCGTGGGACGCAACCTCCTGCGGGGCCACTTCATAGTGGACGTGTCGCGCTCCCACGTGCTGGCGGACTGACATGAGGCGGAGCACCTGGATACTCGTCATCGGCCTCTTCCTGGCCACGGCCGCTTCCATCATCTACAAAACATTCTACCTCGGCGTGTCATTCATCCCCACCGTGGAGAAGAACCTCTGGAACGTGGAGCTTTCGCTGAAGCTCAAGCCATCGGCGAGGAGCAGGACGATAGGGTTCCCCGTGCCGCGCCCCTCGGACAGGCTGACGATACAGTCGACCCAGTTCGACGGCAAGGGGATGTCCCTCACGATAGAAAAGCGCCCCAACGTGCTCCGCGGCCAGTGGCAGGGAAAGGTGCCGGCGGCAAAGACCGTGTTCTACCGCGTGGTCCTCGAGCTCCGGGAGAAGCAGTACACCGTGCCGTCCTTCCTCCCCCCCGAACCCGCGGACCCGCGGATGCGCGAGTACCTGGCGCCGCCCGAGCTTTCTCAGCAGGAATCCGCGGCGCTCAAGAGCGTGGAGGACGATATCATCCCGGACAACATCAGCCGCGTGAAGGCGGTGAAGGCGATCTACTACTTCCTCCACGAGGAGGTGCTGTACAACGACCTGCGCTCCTGGCGGAACCTCCAGGAGATACTTGAGCACATGGAGGCAGACTCACGCGGCAAGGCGAGGCTCTTCACAGCGCTCTGCAGGCGCCAGGGCATCCCCGCCCGCACCGTCGGGGGCATCGTGCTCCGCCCGGAGAGGCGCGCGGACGAAAAAGGACGGCACAACCTCTTCTACTGGAACGAGGTCCGACTCGACGGCAAGTGGATCCCCCTGTGCACCACCTACGGCGTTTTCGCGGCCATCACGGACGAATATCTCCCTCTCTTCTGGAACGCCGACAGCGCGAACGAAATCATCAACGACGAGGGCGCCGCGCTCAGGGTGACGGCGAACCGCGTGGAATCCACGGAGTTCTCGATCATAGAGTACCGCAGGGAGATCCGCAAGGCGAAGTCGTGGATCCTGGACCATTCTCTCTACCTCCTGCCGATGAACGTGCAGTCGATTCTCAAGGTGCTGATCCTCATTCCCTTCGGCGCCGTGATCCTGGTGTTTTTCCGGAACATCATCGGATTCAAGACCTTCGGCATCTTCATGCCGGTGCTCCTGGCGCTTTTCTTCCGGGAAACCTCGTACTTTTTCGGCATGTCGTTCTTCTCGGCGATAGTGCTGGCGGGCATCGGGGAACGGACACTTCTAAAGAGGCTCCGCCTCCTCGCGGTGCCGCGCATGTCCATCATACTCACCCTGGTGGTGGTGTTCCTCTGCGTCTTCGCGCTCATCAACCACGAGACGAGGCTCTTCCGGGAGTTCACACCGGCGCTCTTCCCCATCATCATCACCACAATCTTCATCGAGCGTTTCAGCCTGATGCTCGAGGAGGAAGGAACGATGAACACCATGAAAGCGCTGGCGGGCACGGTCATCATAGCCACGATCACCTTCTGGGTCTTTTCGATCCGCACACTCCAGACAATAGTGTTCACCCATCCCGAGACGCTGCTGTCCGTCGTGGCGGTGCTCATACTCGTGGGCAAGTACACGGGGTACCGGCTCTCGGAGCTCGCGCGATTCCGGGCCATCCTGGGGAGGGGCGAGTGATCTTCGCGAAGCTCAAGGCCCTCGGAGTGCTGGGCATGAACTCGCGCATAGGGGAGTTCATGCTCCCCCACAACAGCAGGAAAGATTATCCCAAGGTCGACGACAAGGTGGTAACCGCCGAACTCGCCGCGCGCCACGGCATCCCCATGCCAGACAACTACCTGGTGATCGAATCGTTCGGGGAACTCCGGAACCTCGGTGAAACGCTCGCGCCGCACGACACCTTCGTAATCAAACCGGCGCGCGGTTCGATGGGCAACGGGATCATCGTGGTTACGGGCCGCGCGGAAGAACAGTTCATCCGCGCCGGGGGAAGCCGCACCACGCTGTGGAACCTCCGGTATCACATGGCCCAGATACTTGGCGGCCTCTATTCCATCAACGGATATCCCGACAGGGCGATAGTGCAGTACATGATCCGGATGCACCCGGTATTCAACGACATCTCCTTCAACGGGGTTCCCGACATCAGGGTGATAGTGTTCCGCGGATTCCCGGTCATGGCGATGACCAGGCTCCCCACCGCGGAGTCGGGAGGCCGCGCCAACCTGCACCAGGGCGCCCTGGGCGTGGGCATCGATCTCGCGCGCGGCGTGACGACGCACTGCGTGCACCACAACAGGATAATCGCGGCGCATCCCGATACGGGACGACCCCTCGCCGGTATCGCCGTTCCGCAGTGGAAGGATATCCTCCACATGGCGGTGAGGGGCTACGAGCTCTCGGGGCTCGGGTATCTCGGTGTCGATATCGCCCTGGACCGGGAGAGGGGCCCCCTGGTGCTGGAAATGAACGCGCGACCCGGCCTTGCGATACAGCTCGCGAACCTGACCGGCCTGAAGAAAAGGCTTATGCCTTTTATGGAACTCGACCTTTCCGGAATGGACGCGAAGGCGCGCGTGAAAAAAGCGCTTGAAATAATAGAACGCGCGGAATGAATGGTCCCGAAATGAAAAACGATTCCATCGAAAACGGCAGCGTCACCCCCGCTCAAGAGGAACAACCGGCCCCCGCTCCCGCCCGGGAAACAAAACGCCAGAAGGCGCCCCTCTTCGAGGAGCCGGTATCGAACTGCCCGCTCTGCGAAAGCGCGAACATATCGCACTACCATGATATCACCCGCTACTCGAACCACTTTAAGGTCGACCGCTGCGCGGAATGCGGCTTCATCTTCATGAATCCGCGCTTCACCATGGAAACGCTCCGCGGCTTTTACGGCGAGGACTATTATCGCGGCAAGGCGGAGTACGCGTATTACGACGAGCGCGGCGCAGAGAGGTTCGCGAAACATGTATGGGACGCGCGGCTCGCGTTCATCATGAAATACATCCGCGCGGGAAGGCTCCTGGACATCGGCTCCGCCTTCGGAGGATTCCTCCGGGCTTCGGTCCCGCATTTCGAACCGGCCGGCATCGAGTTTTCGGAGTACGCGGGAAACTACGCACGCAAGCGAATGGGATCGCAGATACACGTGGGCACTCTGGACGACCACTATTTTCCGCGCGACAACTTCCTGGTCATAACGATGATCGAGGTCCTGGAGCATATCGCTTCGCCCGCGGAAGCGGTGAAGGAATGCCACAAGCTCCTCCAGAAGGGGGGGCTTCTCGTGGTTCAGACGGCAAACATGGACGGTCTCCAGGCCAAGATTCAGGGCAAGAAATACGCCTACTACATGCCGGGACACGTATCGTACTTCACGAAGCGGAACCTGGTTTCCCTCTTAAAAAGCGCTGGCTTTACGCGAATCAAAGTCTATCATCCCGTTGAGTTCGGACTCCTTCCGAAACTGAAAAAGTCACGGGGCGATTTCAGGTCCGTGCTGGATTACCGGCGCTGGATACGGATAAGCTTTTACCATTTATTGAGCAAACTGCATATTGGCAACTTCTGCACGACTAGCTCGATGGCAGTATACGCTTTTAAATGATATCAAGTGCCGATAGTTATCGGTATGATCCTCGATGAATGCAAGAGCTGCTTCTTCCATGCCGGCGAGACGGATGATGCCATATACTGTACCTGCTTCGGGGAGATGATAATCAAGGTTATTCTTCCGGGCGCCCATGGCATGAGTGAAGTGCGCTTTTGTCCACTGGAGATTACGGATCGGTGATCAGGTATGGGGGTATTCCCCAGCATAACACCAAATGAAAGACATTTCCGAGTGTCGCAGTATACACTGAATAACTATATAATCGATAGTTATCGGTATCATTTCCAACATTATTTAACATTTCGTCGAGTAATTCCCTGACAGCCCAGCAGACGATACAAGAAACCGACAACTTCATAACCTTCTTCAAATCCGAGAAAAACTCGCACTCCTCCGGATTTAGGCTGACATGCAGGCAGCGCCACACACCACCCGGCGGCTTCCTGTTGTATTTCACCGTGCCGAAGGCGCCTGCCCCGCACCGCCCCGTTCTTTCCGCATACCCGAGCAGGGACGAAATCAACCGGCTCCGCGAACAATCCGCGCGCGACGACGCATCTGAAAGCTTACAGTAGGTGGCATCGTCGATATTAATGCTGGTTTGAACTTTCATAGGATCATATCTCCTTCCGCATCTTACCCACCGGTACGATTTCCAGCGCTGCAAATTGAAAAAAAATTGCTGAATCACGCCATTTTTTATCGATACATAACCCAGAGAGTCCCTTGAAACAGGGGGTACGCATGGGAAGCATCCAGACGAATTTAGCCTTCGACGATCCCCGGAAAGGCAGTCCCATCGCCCGGGAGGACGCCGTCCGCAACGTTGCCGCGGACGAAAGGGTGGCGCTGGACGGCGAGATACGCAAAACACTGACCGACTACGTGCGACGCTACGCCGCCGACGACGCCCTCATCGAGATCAAGGGCAAGCTAATACAGTTCATCAGGGGGATATGATGAGGATTACGGACTGCAGGCAGTGCAAATTCCACATGGAGGCCATGGCTGACTGCGCCCTGTGCAGGTTCAACCATGAAACCGAGTTCAGGGTCGTCTACCACGGCGATGTCCTATCCTGTCCCCTTGAAACAGCCTTGAAGAAACGCTGAATCAGCAACCCCTCTTACCGCAACAACCGCCTCCGCGCATGAATTCGAGATCCATGACAGCGCCCCGTCAGGAGGTGCCTGATACCGGCCGCCTGCCGGCACGGCACAGCCGCCGTGATCAGCGGCTCCGGTCTATTTTGTATTGACTTTTTCCCCGCACCGAAAATGATTTTATCAACAGGGCGGACCCTCCCGCCCGATGCGCCGCGCTCTACGCGGGAACGGATAGACCGCGCGGCAATCCCTATCAACCACGGAGAACACCATGAAACCTGTAAAGATAAAGGACACCATCTACTGGGTCGGCGGCATCGACTGGGATTTGCGCAACTTCCACGGCTACCTCACCCAGCGCGGCTCCACCTACAATGCCTATCTCATCATCGATGAAAAAGTCACGCTCATCGACACGGTGAAGCACTACCTCGCGGACGAAATGCTCGAGCGGATATCGGCCGTCATCGACCCGAAGAAAATCGACATCATCATCTCCAACCACGTGGAGATGGACCACTCGGGGGGCCTGCCGCGCATGAAGGAGATAGCGCCCAACGCCGAGATCTTCACCTCGCCCAGCGGCGAGAAAGGACTTGCCGCCCATTACAAAAAGGACTGGAAGATGCGCGCCGTGAAGTCCGGCGAAGAATTGAAGCTCGGCAAGTATACCCTCCAGTTCGTGCTCACTCCCATGGTGCACTGGCCCGACAACATGGTGAGCTATCTCAAGGAGGAGAAGCTGCTCTTTTCCAACGACGCATTCGGCCAGCACATCGCCACGTCGCAGCGCTTCGACGATGAATACTCGCTGGATATCATCCTGGAAGAGGCGAAGAAGTACTACGCCAACATCGTCCTGCCCTACGGCGCGCAGGTGAAGAAGGCGCTGGAGGCCGCCTCGGCGCTGGCCATCGACATCATCGCCCCGAGCCACGGCATCATCTGGCGCGCGAACATCCCGAAAATCCTCTCCGAGTACGAAAAGTGGTCGTCTAACCGCACCGAGAAGAAGGCGCTCATCGTCTACGACACCATGTGGAAATCAACGGAAAAGATCGCCCGCGCGATTTACAACGCGTTCGAATCGAAGGGATACTTCCCGCAGCTGATGAACCTCCAGTACAACCACATATCGGACATCATGACCGAGCTCATGACGGCGGAGTACATCTGCGTCGGTTCGCCCACACTGAACAACAACATGCTTCCCACCGTCAGCGCGTTCCTCACCTACATGAAGGGACTCGCGCCGAAGGAGCGCAAGGGACTGGCGTTCGGCTCCTACGGCTGGGGCGGGCAGAGCGTGAAACAGGTGGAGGAGGTCCTCGCCGGCTGCGGCTTCTCCATGATGGAGAGCGTCCGCCTCCAGTACGTCCCCGACGAGGCTGCGCTCGCGGAAGTCACAGCAAAAGTCGCCGCGGCCATAGGCTGATATCGCCCCGTTCCGGGCAATCCGGGCGCGGCAACGTAAAAAAGAAGTTGCCATCCGCCCCGCACTGCGGCATACTGAATGAGCCCCGGCCACAGAAGCCGGGGTTCATTCACGAAACGAATCTCCATCATTCACCATACACCATGCAGGAGAAAACCATGGACCAGCTCATCCTGAAACGCATCGCCGAATGGACGAAACCTCCTTTCGACAGCGCGACCATCGCCGAAATCCGCGCGCTCGAGGAGGCGAAGAACGAGAAGGAACTCGCCGAGCGCTTTTACACCACGCTCGAGTTCGGCACCGGAGGGCTTCGCGGCGTCCTGGGCGCAGGCACCAACCGCATGAACGTCTACACCGTGGGCATGGCCGCACAGGGGCTGGCGAACTACATCATCATGAATGGGCGCGCGCAGGACGGCGTCGTCATCGCCTGCGACTCGCGGCGCATGTCCGACCGCTTCCGAGAGGAGGCGGCCTCCATCATGGCGGGAAACGGCATCCGCGCCTACGTCTTCGACGATATCGCCCCCACCCCGCTCTGTTCCTTCGCCATCAGGAAACTCGGCGCGGTCTCGGGCATTGTCATCACGGCGAGCCACAATCCGCCGGAGTACAACGGCTTCAAGGCCTACTGGGACGACGGTGGCCAGGTGGTGCCGCCGCAGGACAGGGAAATCATCGGGGAAGTGAAGAAGATCGAATCGATCGGGGCGATAAAGAAAGTATCCTTTGACGAAGGCGTCCGTGCCGGCCTCATCAAGGTGGTGGGCGATGATATCCGCTCCGCCTACATCGCCGCGCTGGAAAAGACTGCACTGCGCCCCCCCGCGCCGTCGGATATCAAAATAGTCTACTCTCCGCTCCACGGCACCGGCTATAAAATCGTGCCGCAGGTACTCTCGCACTTCGGATTCACGAAAGTCTTCCCCGTGGTGGAGCAGTCGGTACCCGACGGAAACTTCCCCACGGTGGAATATCCGAATCCCGAGGAAAAGCCGGCGCTGGCGCTCTCACTGGAACTGGCACGCCGCGAGGACGCCGACATCATCCTCGCCACGGACCCCGACGCCGACCGCATGGGCGTGGGATTCAAGGACACACACGGCGAGTACCTCCTCATCAACGGCAACCAGATCGGCACCATGCTGGAATACTACATGCTCTCACGGCTCGCCGCCGAAAAGAAGCTCCCGAAAGACGCCGCAGTCATCAAGACCATCGTCACCACCGACCTGCAGGAGGAGATCGCGAAGGGCTTTGGCTGCAAAACCGAGAACGTGCTCACGGGCTTCAAGTGGATCGCGCTGAAGATGCGCGAGTACGACGAGAAAGGCGGCGGCACGTTCGTCTTCGGAGGCGAGGAGAGCTACGGCTACCTGCCGGTGGACTTCGTGCGCGACAAGGACGCCGTGAGCGCCTGCTACTTTTTCGCCGAGATGGCCGACTGGCTCCGCGCGAAGGGAATGGGGCTCATCGACTTCCTGAACGAGATCTACATGAAGCACCACCTCTACCTGGAGGACCTCCACTCACTGACGCTGAAGGGCCTCGATGGAATGGAGAAGATCAGCGCCATTATGGGCGCCTTCCGTGCCAATCCCCCGAAGGAATTCGCGGGAACGCCGGTGAGCTGCGTCTCCGATATCAAGCACCTGAAGATGAAGGACATGAAATCCGGGAAGGACCACGCGATGGAGGGACTTCCGAAGTCCGACGTGCTGCAGTTCTTCCTGGACGACGGCAGCAAGGTCACCATGCGTCCCTCCGGGACCGAGCCAAAGATCAAGTTCTACTTCAGCGCGAAGGCGAAGGCGGGCAAAGACGATATCGAGGCGGGAAAGGCAGCGTTGAAAAACAAGATAGATGGCTTGAAAAAGGCGCTGCTGGAGAAGGTGAGCGCCGTGTAATTTCGTGGATATGCCTTTCCCCTCCCCCTTGAGGGTTGGGCTTGCCCCGATTTCCCGGACACGCGGTTAAGCAACATCGGGTAATAAACCAGATTGCAATTCATACTCCTCTGGACTCCGAAAGTCAAGACTTGAATGACTTCTTTGCCGGTTATAAAATACG
>JAGODF010000148.1 GCA_017998375.1 Spirochaetota bacterium | reverse complement strand
TCCGGGCCCAGCGGCTCCAGGATCACCGCGGCGGTGCCGCCCTCGGCCTCGTTCTTCTTCATTGTTTCTTCGAGCAGGGCGATGTCGTTGGGATAGACTTCCTGCGTGCCGGCATAGCAGCCTTGCGGGATGCCGTGCGCGTCGAGGTTCGCCGTGCCGGGAATGCGCATGCCGAACACGAACTGGTCGCTCCAGCCGTGGTACGCGCCGCCCATCTTTATCACCCTCGCCTTGCCGGTGAAGGCGCGCGCCGCCCGGATCGCCGCCATGCACGCCTCGGTGCCGCTGGCGAGCATGCGGAACATCTCCACCGAGGGCATGTGCCGGTGGATGATCTCCGCGAGCTTGAACTCGTACTCGTGGAAAAGCCCGGTCACCGGCCCGCACTCCATGACGAGCTCCATCACCTTCTCGCGGACCGGCGCGTAGTTGTTGCCCAGGACGATGGGGCCCCCGGCCTGGAGGAAGTCGATGAAGCGGTTCCCGTCCACGTCCCAGAGGTACGCGCCCTCGGCCTTGTTGATGGCCAGGGGGAACGGGTGGTTGAAGGCCAGGTTGTGCTGTACCCCGCCGGGGATGATCTCCTTCGCCTTTTCGACCATGGCCTTCGATCCGGCGAACATCGTATCGAACTCCTTCAGGTATTCGTCCATCTTGTCGCGCCGTATCTGGTACAGCGGAAGCTCGTTCGCAAGCTTTTTCAAATCTGCCAGTATTGCCGCGCTGTCGGGCCAGTGTGATATTGCGTACTCCTGTGTTTTCGCCGTCATGATTTTATATCCTCCAATGTGTTAAATAATTCGTCTAAAGGTTTATTTTATTGCTATTGAGTTGATGCAATTACAGTGTCATTCCCGCGGAGGCGGGAATCCATTGTATTGTATGGAGTGGATTCCGGCATTCCGCTACGCTTCGGCCGGAATGACAGATTTGGTTTTCAATAATCTTGACTTGCATTATTTTCAATTTCCATTCTTTAGTGCCTTCCGTCCTCCCCCCTCGAGGGGGAGGGGAAACCCTCCGCGTCCCCGCGTGAGATCTAAATCCTTTCGCCTCTGTGCCTCTGCGCCTCTGTGGTTGCCTTTATCACGATGCCGGCGCAGCCGCGCTCTTCCTCTGGATTTCACCGTCCTGCTTCCCGATAACGAGCTTGTCCAGGAGGTCCTGTATCTCCGGGGGGAGCGTGGTGACGGGCTTGCCGGTCGCCAGCGCGCGATAGTAGACTTCCGCCGCTTTCTCCAGGAGTTCCGCCGCGCGCTTCGCCGCGGCCAGGTTTATGCCCAGGCTCAAGGCCCCGTGGTTCTGCAGCAGGTAGCAGTTCATCCGCGTGTCGAGTTTCGCGGTGATGTTCTCCAGGAGCTGCTGGCTCCCCGAGAGGCCGTACGGCACCACCTCGATCTTCGTGCCGATGTTCGCCGACACCTCGTCGAAGATCGCCGGTATCGGCTCGTTGGTTACCGCGAAGACGCTGGCGTAGACCTGGTGCGTGTGCACCACGGCGTTCACGTCGGGGCGGTGCCTGTACACCGACAGGTGCATGCCGGTTTCTATCGACGCGCGCAGGCCGTTATCGACCACGGGCTTGCCCTCGAAGTCCACCACGCAGATGTCTTTCGGTTTCAGCTCCGCGTACTCGCGCTGGGACGGCGTCACGGCTATCACCTCCTCGCCTTCCACGCGCACCGACACGTTGCCCCCCGTGCCCTGGACGAAGCCCTTGTCGACCAGGTCGTGAATGCAATCAAGCACCGACTTCCGGTATTCGTGGTATCTGTCCTTCGCGGGTTTTGCTTTAGTCATTTTTGCCATTGGTATCATCCTCCTTTACTGGCCGTTCCTGTTGAGCTGAGAGAACAGCTTCCTGTTGTTGTCATAGAGTTTCTTGAACGCTTCGAAGTTGCGGTCGTAGAGCCCCTTGTAGCGCGGGCGCGGCGAGTAGACCTTGCGCACCGGGATGCAGCGCCGGGCGTCGCGGAAGCTGCTGAAGATACCCAGGCCCACGGCGCAGGCGACGGTGGCGCCGATGGTTCCCACGTTCTGGGTGTTCTCTATCGTTTCCACGGTCCTCCCGGTGATGTCCGCCAGGACCTGGGAGGTCACTTCGGATTTCGCGCCGCCGCCGACGAACCGCAGGGTTTCGCGGAACGGTATCTTTTTCTCCATCGCCTCCAGTATCCAGCGCTTATGGTATATCATCCCCTCCACGACGGAGCGTATCATCTGCCGCTTGCCCGTGGTGAGGGAGAGGTTGAAGAACATGCCGCGGGCGTACGGGTCCTGGCGCGGCGAGCGGTTCCCGTGGAGCCACGGCGTGAAGATCACGTTGCCGGAGCCGGGAGGCGTTTCCAGTATCACCTTGTTCAGGTAGTCGTAGAGGCTCTCGAATTCCTTCTCCTTGTCCACGACGTGTTTCGCCTTCAGGTAGAGGCCTATCTCGTCCAGCGCCAGGTGGTCGCGCACCCACTGCATGCACGCGCCCGACGTCTCCTGCTCGCCCACGTAAACGTACTCGCCGGGGATGGCGCCGAGTATCGACGCCAGGAAGTTCGGGATGTCCACCATGCGCTTCGAGGCGTTGGCCGCCACCCATCCCGACGTGCCTATGTACACGTGCGTGTCGTGCTCGTCCAGGCAGCCGGAGCCGATGGCCGTCAGCGGCACGTCGCCTCCGCCTCCGAAAACCGGGAGCCCCTCCGCGAGTCCCATCTCCCGCGCCGCTTTCGCCGTGAGGTGGCCCGCCACGTCGGTGGATTTCACCACCTTCGGGAGGTGCTCCATGTCCACGTCGAAGGTTTTGCAGAGTCCCCGGTGCCAGCCGAGCTTGCCGGGCCTGGTGTCATACAGGAAGGTGATGTTCGCGGAGTCCTGGGTCATGGCCGCCTCGCCCGTGCAGCGCATGATCAGGTAGTCCTTCACGTCGAGCCACTTGTGCGCCCGGCGGAAAATATCGGGTTCGTTGTCCTTCACCCAGTGGTATTTCCAGAGCGGGTCCTTCGCCGTGGCCGCCATGCCGCCCGTGTAGTAGATCGATTTCAGCGTGAGGTACGCGTTGTACTTGCCCTCGATTTTCAAGAGCCCCCGGTTGAGGTACCGGTCGATCTGCTTGGTGGCGCGCCCGTCCATGTAGCTCATCGGGTTGCGGAGCGCGGTGCCGTGCCCGTCGACGAATATCGATCCCTGCATCTGCGCGCAGAAGGCCATCGCCTGTATCTGCGCGGGCTTCACGCGCGTCTTCCGGAGCACGGCCTTCGTGGCGGCGCATATCGCGCTCCACCATTCGTCGGCCTTCTGCTCCACGCCGCCGCCGTCCACGTTGTAGAGCGGGTACTCCGCCAGGTGCGAGTCCACCAGTTCTATCCGGTCGCCTAACCGGTAAAGGCACGACTTGTTGCCCGTGGTGCCCACGTCGTGGGCGAGAATGTAGGTTGAGTGCATTGGCCTTTCCGCCTTGATTGTTCCGTGGAGTAGTGCTGCCGGTCCCACGGGTTCCCCTATTAGTGGGGTGATATTACAGCATTTCAGGAATGAGCGACTGCTCACAATGTAGCGCTTTTCATGGTACATGTCGCGACAAAAAGAGTATATGCTCGATTTGTCCTATTTCGCATGCAGGCGGGTGGAACTATCGGCAATAAACCCTTGCTGGCTGTGCGAAGATGGGATATGGTCCGTACGAGGAGTGTGTGCGAACCAGTATCCTGGGGTTGTGGTCCTCCCGATCATCGCTGTCCCAATACTCGAAATATATTGACGTATTCATAACTGTAGCGTCCTGTTTATGTGAAAGCCCTTTCGGTTCCGGGTCGCTGATGCGCCCAACAGTGGAAGCAATCGCGGTGGACATGGGAGTGAAAGAGCATGCGCAAAATCTCGCGGTTTCCAGGCGGGTATCGGCCTCGCGAGTTGGCAGAGTGCGGGACCTGCACGGGATGAGGAACGGAATGAAAAAGGCAATCATCATCGGCGCTGTTATCCTTCTTGCCGCGGGGCTGGTTATCAAAACCCTGTATGACGCGGGTCAGTTCAGGGCCATCACGCCCCACTGCGGCTGTTCGTGCGTGAAGGTCACGGGGCTTCCCGGGCCCGAAGACATAACGGTCGACGCGGCACGCGGCATCGCGTTCATATCGAGCGATGACCGCAGGGCGGCCCTGGCGGGGAGGCCGGTTCAGGGGGCCATTTACGGGCTGAATCTGCAGGAAGAAAGGGGGAAAGCGGTATCTCTCACGGCGGATTTCGGGCGGGAGTTCCACCCCCACGGAATCAGCCTGTACAAAAGCGCAGCGGGAGAGACGCTGCTTTTTGCTATCAACCACACGACGGCCGGGAATTTTGTCGAGATTTTTGAATACCGGAACAAAAAGCTCCGCCATCGCGAATCGATATCGCACCCGCTGATGCACAGCCCCAACGACCTTGTCGCGGTGGGTCCCCGGAGCTTTTACGCCAGCAACGACCACGGCAACCGGTCCGGGTGGGGACGCGCCCTGGAAGAGTATTTACAGCTGGGGCGCTCCTGCGTGGTCTATTTCGATGGCAGCGACATGCGGATCGCCGCGAAGGGACTTGCGTATGCCAACGGGATACAGGTGGACAGAAGCGGCACACGGCTGTACGTGGCCACGACCATCGGAAGATCGCTTCACCTGTTTGCGCGCGACATTCCCACGGGGATACTGACGAAAGAGCGCGACATCGGCCTGGGTACGGGAGCGGACAATATCGAAATCGACGCCGATGGTAGTCTTTATATCGCCTGCCATCCAAAGCTCCTGGATTTTTCCGCCCATACAAGGAACAGGGCAAGGCCGTCACCTTCCCAGGTGCTGAAGATTTCTTTTTCCGCAGAGAAAAGGTTCTCCATCAAAGAGATTTACCTGGATGACGGAAAGGAAATATCCGGATCGAGCGTGGCGGCGCCGTTCAACGGCGGCTTCCTGGTGGGCCAGGTTTTCGAAGACTACATTGTACTCTGCAGGTAGATTGGCGGTACGTATGTATTAGCCCGCTTTCGCTGTTTCCATCGCGTGAGATTCAACGTGCTCTGACGCGCCCAGGGCGGCGATGGTCCCGTCGGCCACGGCGGTTGTGATCTGGCGATAGCGCTTTTCCCGTGAGTCGCCGGCGGCAAAGACGCCGGGAACGCTGGTTGTCAGCGAGTCGTCGGTGAGGATTTCCCCCCGCACGTTGCACGCGACCGCTTCCCGGAACTGCTCCGTGTTGGGGAGGTAGCCAATGAAAATGAAGGCACCGGCCGCCGGTATCACCCTCGTCTCTCCGGTAACGAGGTGGCGTACGCGCACTCCCTCCAGCGTCTCTCCGCCAAGGAACTCCTCGACGACGCTTTCCATGACGATGTCGATACTCTCGTGGCGCACCGCCTCGTCGATGGCGTGACGGTGTCCCTGGAAGCGGTCCAGCATGTGCACTATGGTGACTTTGGAGGCGTAGCGGGTGAGGGAGACCGCCTCCTCCAGCGCCGAGTTGCCGCCTCCCACCACGACGATCTCCTTCCCGGTGAAGAAGTCCCCGTCGCAGGTTGCGCAGTATGATATCCCTTTTCCGCGGTACTTCTCCTCGGATGCGAGGCCCAGATCGCGGGGACGTCCCCCCATAGCGAGAATTACCGCGGGGGCGCGAAAGGTCTCGCACTCATCGGTGGTGACCGTCTTCATCTCTCCCTCCAGGTCGAACGACTCCAGTTCCGTGTTGCTTATGATGTCGCAGCCGAAATCTTTCGCCTGCTTTTTCATGATGGCCGCCAGACCGTGGCCCGATATCTCCTCAACGCCGGGATAGTTCGCCACGGAGTGGGTAAGGACCGTCTGGCCGCCTATCGTGCCCCGGTCCAGTATGAGTACTTTTTTCTCCGCCAGGGCCTTGTCGATATTGGCTCGGGATTCAAGGTGGGTGAGGTTGGTCTGCAATGACATGGTGGTCTCCTTTGTGAAATGTCTTGTTAATATTTAAGAATATGCTAAAATACTATATAATCGTCAACTCTTTTCCCCGTATCCCTGCGTGAAGATGGTTTTTTTCTTGATATTGGATCCAGCATGTGACGGTGTGCCGGGAGGTGATTCTCTGCTGATTGTGGGATTTCCTAATACGTGATACATTGATTTTTTATTTGAGGGTTTATCTGTTCGGAGGCAGAAGGTGTATGAAGAGGATAATTGTGGCGGGTGTTGCCCTGCTTTTTCTGGCTCTTGCCGGGTATGGCTGTTCGGATGGTTCTGGTGACGATTCGGCAGATTCCACGGCAAAATGGGGATCGGCGAAGTGGGGGGAAGGGAAGTGGAACGAATAGAATCCGGAAGGTGCTGGAAATGGATGAAAAAGCTCTGTTGGAAAGAATCGAAAGGCTCGAAGCTGAAGTAGCAAGGAAGAATGAGTCGAATATTAAAATATTTTTAAGAAACGCTCTCAATAAAACAAATTCCATAGTCGGTATACTCATCGCGTTTATCGTATCCGGAGTTGTTCTCTATGCCGCGCAAATAACCTTCACCGACGGTACAATCATATCGGCGGCGGACGTGAACAGCAACTTCACCGAGCTCTACGGCAAGGTGGGCGCCCTGGAAGGGAAGATCAACACCACCTTTGTCCGCTGGGGGCGCAGCGTGTGCCCCGCGGGGAGCAGCCTTGTGTACGACGGGTATGCGGCTTCCGGCGCTTACGATCAAAACGGCGGCGGGGGCAATCACTTGTGCATGTCGAAAAATCCGACGTGGGACGCATATACTGTCGCGAATGAAAACGGGGCGCTCATCTACGGAGTCGAGTACGAGATGAGCGGGTATGGGCTGGCCGCAACGCTCGGATCACTGCATGATAACAACGCGCCGTGCGCCGTGTGCATGGTGAACGGGGACTCCACCACGCTCATGGTTCCCGGTACGCAGGTATGCCCCGACGAATGGAATTTCCGCTACAGCGGTTACCTGATGGCCACGCATTACACGCAGAGCAAAAGCGAATTCATCTGCGTCGACCGGGAGCCCACGGCCCTTCCGGGGGGCGGCGCAAACCAGCAGGGTTCCCTGCTGTATCCCACGGAGGCTGAATGCGGCTCGCTGCCGTGCGCGCCGTACGTGCAGGATCGGGAACTCACCTGCAGCGTGTGCACGCGCTAGGAGCGCGTGCCGGCTTCATTCCGCTCCTTATCCCGCACGAAAGGATAGAGGAGCATGACCAGCAGCGTCAGCGCGAGCGCGAGCCCGAAGGCCGCCGAATAGCCGAGATGCTCCGCGAGCAGCCCGGAGGACCAGCTCCAGGGGCCCTTGCCCGCCGCCTCGAGCGATGCGAAGATCGTGTAGTGGGTCGCGCCCATCCGCTTGTCCACCCGCGACATCATGTAGGCGAAGAGCGATATCGTCAGCAGGCCGCCGAAGAAATGCTCCGCCAGCGTGACGGCTATCACCTGCCAGGCCTGGGGCTCCGACAGCGTGAGGCCCCACTGCAGGGCTATCGGTATCGCCCTCAATACGAGCGCGAGTCCCAGGAGCCTGTACACGGGTATCCGCGCCCCAAGGGCTCCGCCGCTGAACGAGCCGGCCATCGACGCGACCATGCCCCAGGTCCCCAGCCACAGCCCTATCTGCGAGGCGGTGAAACCCGCGTCGATCAGGAACGGTTTGAACATGATGTCCATCACCGCCTCGCCGGACTTGTAGGTCATGATGAACACGAGAAACCAGATGATCGACTTTTTCCTGAACAGCGCGACGGTGATGGCGAGAAGCTCCTTCAGCGAAAGCCGTTTCTCCTCCACGGCTGCGCTTTTTTCTTCTCTGTAAATTATGATGAAGAGAAGTGGCAGGAGGGCGATACAGCCCATGGCGAGATAGAGCCCCTTCCATCCTATCGACGCGGTGAGCCAGACGAGGAGCCCGCCGCTCGCGATCATGCCCGCCTTGAATCCCATCACCTGCGCGGCGTTGCCGGCGCCCAGCTGCGTGTCCGCCAGGATATCCACGGCAAGTCCGTCCACGGCGATGTCCTGCGTCGCCGCGGCGAGGTTCATCAGGAATATCAGGGCGTACAGGACGGTGAGGTCCGAAACCGCGGTAAAGCCCGAGGCGAGAAATATCAGGCACACGAGCAGGCCCTGCAGCGGGATGATCCACGACCTTCGCCTGCCGAGCGTCTCCGAGTAGAACCTGTCGACGAGCGGCGCCCACAGCGCCTTCAGCATCCACGGCAGCGCCAGCAGGCCGATATATCCTATTGCCGAAAGGGGCAGGCCCTGTTCCCGCATGAAAAGGGGCAGGGCGGTCGCCTGGAAACCGAAGGGCAGCCCCTGGGAAAGGTACAGGAAAAAGAGGAGGGCGATATTCGCTGCGGAAGTACGTTTCATGGCGCGCTTTCGGGCGTGTCGCGGTATTCCGACGGCGTCATGTTCATCACCCGCTGGAAAGCGCGGTTGAAGGTGCGCAGCGTCTCGAAGCCCACGGCGAAGGCGATATCGATGACGCTCTCGTCCGTGTCCGAGAGCCGCCGCGCCGCTTCGCGGACACGGGCCTCGTTGATGTAGTCGCCGATCTTCTTTCCAGTGAGCTCCTTGAACGCTTTGCCCAGGTAGTACGGGCTGATGCCGAGGGAGGAAGCCAGCCCCTCGCGGGAGATGTCGAACCGGTAGTTCTCGTCGATATAGGCGATGGCGCGGCGCACCCGCTCGCGGCTGAAGTCGGTCACGGCGCTCGGCTCATCGGGGAGCGGGGCGTCCGGCAATCTCCCTTCCAGCACCAGCGCGGCGTACTCCATGAACGCAGTGACCATCTGCGCGTCGCGTTCCGTGAATCCGCGCTCCGCGCGCGCGAGGTAGCAGACCCCGATCGTTTTCCCGCGGGCCGCCACGGGGGCGGCCAGCACCATCCGTTGCGGCATGGCGGCTTTTGCGGAGGATGGTTTTCCCGTTGAGGTGTCGTTCAAAAGCACATATCGTCCCGTGCGGTACGCGTCATCGACCGCCTGCTGCCTGTATGAAAAGATCGCTCCGCCAGAGGCCCCGGCGGACTCGGCGCGCGCCGCCTGGGCGGGCGTCCCGTCGTCGCACGCGAGAAAAAGAAAACCGTATTCGGCGCGAACCATGGAAAGCGCGCGTTCCAGCACGCGGCCGGGAAGGTCCTCGCCGCGCAGGTCGGTGCCCAGGTCGCGCGCAAGGCCGAGCACGGGGGCCAGCGCGGGTTCCCGCGCCTCGCCCCTGCGCCGCGCGTCTCCCGGGCCGAACTCCTCGCGTATCCTGGCGCCGATTTCGCTGAAGAGGAGCTCCATCGTCCTCTCGCGCACTTTCTGCTCCAGCCGCGTGTTGAGGTCGCCCACCTCGCGCTGCAGCGACACGAACCGGTCCAGGAGCACCCTTGTCATGGCGAGCAGTATCACCAGGTAGGCG
>JAGODF010000002.1 GCA_017998375.1 Spirochaetota bacterium | reverse complement strand
GAAATCGGAGCACCTCGTGAACTTTTTCAGGTTCATCGCCATGGAGGCGCGCGAGATCATGGCGGGGCTCGGCGTGAGGACATTCAACGAGCTCATCGGCAGGACGGACCTTCTTGTACAGAGAAAAGTGGATAACTGGAAGGCGGGGAACGTCGACCTCTCGGCGCTTCTCCATCGCCCGAAAGAAGCCGATCACAATGACAGCTACTGCGTGCAGAGCCAGGTTCACAAAATAGACAAGGTCTGCGACCGCACCATCATCGGCAAGGCGAAACCGATCATCGACTGGAAGAGCGACACGCGCCTCTATGTCGAGATGCCCATCAGGAACACCGACAGGACGACCGGGGCGATGCTCTCCTGCATGGTGTCGCGCAGGTACGGAGACGAGGGACTGCCCGACGACAGCATCAACTGCACCTTCCGCGGGAGCGCGGGCCAGAGCTTCGGCGCGTTCCTCGCGAAGGGCATTACCTTCCGGCTCGAGGGTGACGCGAACGACTACTTCGGCAAGGGGCTTTCCGGGGGGAGGTTGATAGCGGTGCCTCCGGAGGGATCGGAATTTGCCGCCGAGGAGAGCATCATTATCGGGAACACGGTGCTCTACGGCGCCACGGGAGGCGAGGCCTATGTGCGCGGTCTCGCGGGCGAACGTTTCTGCGTGCGGAACAGCGGCGCGATCGCCGTGGTGGAGGGGACCGGCGATCACTGCGCGGAGTACATGACCGGGGGGCGGATAATGGTGCTCGGGAAAGTGGGCCGCAACTTCGCCGCGGGTATGAGCGGCGGCATCGCGTACGTCCTGGACCGCGACGGCGATTTCGATTACTACTGCAACAAGGGGATGGTGGAACTTGCCCCGGTGCGCGACTTCGACGATCAGGACTTCATCATCGAGCTGCTGAGGAAGCACTACCGGTACACCGGGAGCGCAGTGGCGCAGGAGATCCTCGGCAGGTGGTACGAGTACCTGCCGAAATTCGTGAAGGTGATGCCGTTCGAGTACAAGCGCGCGCTCCAGGAGATCATGATCGAGCAGATCGACAGGAAGCTCCGCGCGATACGCGAGGAGGAACAGCTGGAGGTGCACGCGTAATGGGCGATCCCAGGGGATTCATGTCGGTGAGGCGCCAGGAGTCGGGATACCGTCCCGTCGAGGAGCGCATAAACGACTACGGCGAAGTGGAGATGCTGCTCCCGGAGGACCAGCGCAGGCTCCAGGCATCGCGCTGCATGGACTGCGGCGTCGCGTTCTGCCACTGGGGCTGCCCGGTGAGCAACATCATGCCGGAATGGCAGGACATGATCTTCAGGGGAAAGTGGAAGGACGCGTACGATATCCTCCACCACACGAACAACTTCCCCGAGTTCACCGGGCGCGTCTGCCCGGCTCCCTGCGAGGCGTCGTGCGTGCTTTCCATCAACGACGAGCCTGTCACGATACGCCAGAACGAGCTTGCTGTCGCCGAGAAGGCCTTCGCTGAAGGATACGTGAAGGCGCATCCGCCGGCAAGGCGCACCGGGAAAAAGGTCGCGGTGATCGGGAGCGGACCCGCGGGCCTGGCATGCGCCGACATCCTCAACCGGAAGGGCCACTCGGTGGTGCTCTTCGAGGCGGAGGACGCCGTGGGCGGATATCTCCGCTTCGGCATCCCCGATTTCAAGCTGGAAAAGAAGGTGATCGACCGCAGGGTGGACCTGATGGTCGAGGAAGGCCTCGTGATCAGGACGGGGATCGCCGCGGGCAGGGATATCAGCGCAGCGGAGATCCGGAAGGAGTTCGACGCGCTCTGCGTCACCATCGGGGCCAGGGAGGCGCGGGACCTGAAAATAGAGGGGCGCGAACTGGACGGGATCTATCACGCGATGACGTACCTCGCCCAGCAGAACCGCATAGTCCGGGGTGATAAAATCGACGAGAGCTGCGTCATCAACGCGTACAACAAGCACGTGGTGGTGATAGGCGGCGGAGACACCGGGTCGGACTGCGTCGGGTCCGCCAACCGCCAGGGCGCGTCGAGCATCACCCAGCTGGAGCTTCTGCCCATGCCCCCGAAGCAGCGCACGCTTAAGGAGCCGTGGCCGCTCTGGCCGAAGCTCCTGAAGACGTCGAGCTCCCATGAGGAAGGCTGCGAGAGGCTCTGGAACATTGCCACGAAGAGGTTCATCGGTGAAAACGGAAAGGTTAGGAAGATCATAGCCGCGCGCGTCGAATGGGCGCTGGATGAGAAGGGTGCCTTCGCCATGAAGGAAGTGCCCGGATCGGAGTTCGAGTTGGACGCGGAGCTGGTGCTCCTCGCGATGGGTTTCGTGCATATCCGTCAGGAGGGGTTGGTGAAGGACCTGGGTGTGAAGCTCACCCAATCGGGCAACGTGGAGGTCGATACGTCATTCATGACCAGCGTGGAAGGCGTCTTCGCTGCGGGCGATTCGGTGCGCGGCGCGTCACTCGTGGTCTGGGCGATCCAGCAGGGGCGCGCGGCCGCGCTGAACATCGACAAGTTCCTTCTCTCAAAGTGAGGCGAGTTCGATATACCTCCTGGCCGTCTCGACAGCGTTCGCCGGAGTGACGACCAGCGGATCGAGCCCCGCGCGCATGAGCCTCACGCGCATCCGGCCGATCTGGCCTTTCCATGCCGGGCACGAATCATCGTCGATGAGTATCACCGTCTCTATTCCATACGATGCCGCCAGCCGGTAGAGAAGCTCGAAGCGCTCGGTGACGCCGCGCATGCACGGGCAGAACGGCCTGAACGAGTGCGCGTGCAGAATTTCACGATACAGGTCCGGGGACGAGGTGTCGTGCGACATGTCGAAGCTTCTACGCCCGCGGCAGGTATCATCCTCCACAACAAGAAAACCGGTGTCTTCCAGCTTGTCAAAAAGCTCCTGATTGACGGAGAAGGAGCCGTACACCATCGCAGGCAGGCCCTGCGATGGTGTTGATGGTTCGGTTGTGTTCAGCGCATCGAGAATCGCTTTGAGATGATTGATTACCGTGTCGGGGGGAAGGCAGAGCGCCGCGTCGAACATTACCTGGAGGTCCCTGTTGGAGAGCAGGGAGGGCTTTTCCCTGCGGAGCGACGCGATGCCGCGGACCAGCCTCCGCAAACTGTTGTACCGCTCCGTGCATTCCGCGAGAACGACCGGGTCCGGCCGTCGTGGCCGCGCCCCGGTGATGCGCTCGATGCAGTCGACCATGATCTGTTCCCATTGCGGAAGAGCGGTTTCTCCGTAACCGGTCGCTGATAAAGGAACGGAGATAACCGGAACCGAAACGTTTTTTTCGGAGAACCTGCGGCAGGCCGCCGGTACCACAATGGCGTCTGTCGTCGTCGGAACTTCTCCTTCCGGGATGACGTAAGGGAAAATCCCGGCGGCTGATACTATTTCGAAGGGAAGGAAATCACAGCTGAAACCTGCGATGATCTGTTCGCGTGATTCCACGGTGCGGGAAAGAAGGCTTTGAATATCCTGGAGCAGTTCCCTCAAAGGATCAACGAGCGATGATAACCTGGAATCACTGGTCATGGTGATACTGGATGCGTGCCGCCGGCGAAATTGTATCGGGCAGGGCCCGATATTACGGCTCAAACTATACGAGCACTGCCCGGCATGTAAATCAAACAAAAAAAATGAGAGGTGGGGAACCTCTCACAGCAAGGGTAGTGTATATGAAAGAGCGGGGACTAATCGAGATAGTCCTGAAGGTGCGCGAACTTCTGCTTTATCTTGCTCATCGCCCTCGATTCTATCTGCCTCACCGTTTCCGCAGAGATGCCGAACTTGTGGCCTACTTCCTTCAGCGTAACGGAACGGTCGTCGTCGAAACCGAAGCGCATTCTGAGTATCTTCTTCTCGTTGTCCATCAGTGAATTGAGCGCCTCGTCGAGCATCTTCTTCAGCTCGTCTTTGCTGAAGCTGAAATCCGGCGACTTGGTGGTCTCGTCCTGGACGATTTCGAGCAGGCTGAAGTCTCCGTCGTTCAGCGGGTACTCGAGGGACACCGTGGGCTGGAAGACTTCGATTATATCGTTCACTTCGCGCTCGGATATCCCGAGAAGCTCGGCTATCTCCACGGAAACGGGCTCCCTTCCGTTCTCGCTGATGAGAATTTCACGGGCTTTCTTGATCTTCTTGTGGAGGTCGCCCTTCCGGATGGGGATGCGTATCGCCCTGCTGCGCTTCGCGATGAAGCGGGTTATGTAATGCTTTATCCAGTAGGACGCGTAGGTCGAAAAACGGCATCCCATGCTGTAGTCGAATTTTTCCGCTGCCCGAATAAGGCCCAGGTTTCCTTCCTGGATAAGGTCTATTATGGATGGTTCAATGGAGGTATAGTTCTTGGCGATCTTCACCACCAGGCGCAGGTTTGATTTTATGAGCCTTTCCTTCGCCCTTTCGTCACCCTCGCATTTGGATTTTGCCAGTTCGGATTCCTCTTCCTGCGTGAGAAGGGATATCCTGTTGATTGATGAAAAGTAGTTATTGAGACTTGACTCGTCGCCCGCGTGATAATTTTTCATGATAATCTCCATCGAGTAACACTCTATTAAAAAGCAAGTATCGTGCCAGAGCGATGAAGTTTGTGTCTTTGCTGGAAATATTTAGAAAATTATTAAAATTATTGTTTGTTAACAATATAAATGAAACGTGTAATTATTGGGATGATAATGAGTCATCATGATTTTAGTGATTATACAAATTTTAGTAAAAAACAAAAAAAAGAGAACTGAAATCATGATTTGTACAGTGCCAGGAAAGCAGTGGATTTTGATTTCCTGGTAAAGTTAGTAAGTTGGTGCTAAAATAGGAGTAGTCAGTAAAGTGGGTATTTTTTACACATTGATCAAGTTTTGACGTGTGTAATATTTACTCATATGGAACTATTCAGTAAGAATATTTGATAAGAAAGTATGAGTAGACAAGCAGGAAAGTGAAAAGGGGCGGGAATATCTGGATATAACCGCCCCGCGGAAGAATACTATTTGATTTTGTATTTCTTCTTGAACTTCTCCACCCTTCCGGTGCTGTCGATGAGCTTCTGCTTCTTCGTGTAAAACGGGTGGCAGTTAGAGCAGATATCGATCCTGAGGTTCGGAATCGTGGACCTGGTTTTGATCTCGTTGCCGCAGGCGCATTTTATTACTGTTTCTTCGTACGCCGGGTGAATCCCTTTTTTCATGACCTTTACTCCTTTTAGGTGTTCATGGCCTTGAAGAACGCCTTGTTGTTCTTCGTGGCCCTCATTTTCTCGGTAAGCAGCTCCATGGCCTCGACGGGACTCATGCCCGAAGTTACCTTCCTGAGTATCCATATTTTATTTAGCTCGTCCCCGTCAAGCAGAAGTTCTTCTTTCCGGGTACCTGATTTGTTCATGTCGATGGCGGGGAAAATGCGCCTTTCGACCAGTTTCCGGTCAAGGTGAAGCTCGCAGTTGCCCGTGCCCTTGAATTCCTCGAAAATGACCTCGTCCATGCGGCTGCCGGTATCTATCAGGGCCGTGGCCAGGATGGTCATGCTGCCCCCTTCCTCTATGTTCCGGGCGGCTCCGAAAAAGCGTTTCGGCTTGTGCAGGGCGTTGGAATCGACGCCCCCGGAGAGGATCTTTCCGCTTGTGGGAACCACCTGGTTGTAGGCGCGCGCCAGCCTGGTGATGGAGTCGAGGAGGATGACCACGTCGCGCTTGTGCTCCACGAGGCGCTTGGCCTTTTCCAGCACCATCTCCGCCACCTGGACGTGGCGGGAGGCAGGCTCGTCGAAGGTGGACGATATCACCTCCCCGCGGACGGAGCGGGACATGTCGGTGACCTCTTCAGGGCGCTCGTCAATGAGGAGGACGATAAGCGCCACCTCGGGATGGTTCGTGGTGATGGAGTTCGCTATTTTCTGCAGAAGTATCGTTTTTCCTGTGCGCGGCGGCGCAACGATGAGGGCGCGCTGGCCCTTTCCGATTGGCGTCGTGATGTTCATTATGCGCATCTCGATGTTCTCTGACTCGGTCTCGAGGTTGATCCTCTCCATCGGATACAGCGGAGTGAGATTGTCGAAGAAGAACCGTCGCTGCAGATTTTCCGGGTTTTCGTAGTTTACAGCCTCAACGCGCAGCAGCGCGTAAAATCTTTCATTGTCCTTGGGGGGCCGTATCTGCCCGGTCACCGTGTCGCCCGTCCTGAGACCGAAAAGCCGGATCTGTGAAGGGGAGACGTAAATGTCGTCGGGGCCCGGAAGGTAATTGTAGTTGGGCGAACGGAGGAAGCCGTAGCCGTCGTTCAGAATTTCCAGGACGCCGCTGGAAAATATAAGGCCGTTTCGCTCTGTCTGGGCCTTCAGGATTTCGAAAATGAGGTCCTGCTTCTTGAGGCCGGACATCCCCTCAAGGGCCATTTCCTTCGTTATAGAGAAAAGTTCATTGATGGTTTTATTCTTGAGTTCGGCCAGGTCGAGGCGGTTTTCTGAAGGGTTGCCCTTTCTCTGGCCGTTACCGTTGCTGTTGGGCCGCGGTCCCGCTGGCGCGGAAGGCGCCGCGGAGGCAGCGGGAGCTGTTGCCGGGACCTCGCTCTCAACGGGTTTGGGCTTGTGCTGATGCCGTGGTGTTTCGGATAATCGTGCCATAGATCACCTTTGGGATGTAATATTGATAGAATACCGGGTTTTCAGGCAAGCCGGCAATGTATCGTCTTGGTTATGGGCGTTATTGTAATTGATTGCTTGAAACGTCCAGGCGGTAAACCAATTTCAATCGTATCTGCCCGATAATGCTCCGGGGTTATGTCCGTGCTGCGGAGCGCGCTGCTGGTAAAACATTTAAGCAAGAAGTCCTGTTATCTTGAAACTTTAGTGTATTGAGCCGTTAATCAGGGATAAAGCACCGGGAAAACGCGCGTGCCAGTAATTTAATCATGAGTGAAATTGTAATAGGGGATAGAGGGTATAATCGAATAATAAAACAAATATAATTCCAGTTTTTTTTTAGTCAAGAAAAATATTCACTTTTTTTTCTTAACAGCCTGTTTGTTCAGGGTCAATCCGTATTTTCTGGCCTTTGCTTTCAGGACGGTAACTTTCATCTTGAGAGCCGAGGCTGCCTTATCGGGGTTGTTCCCGTGCTCCTTGAGGCTCTCCGTAAGTATTATTTTCTCGATGGTCGCAAGACGATCATCCAGGGACTGCTTTTTCAGGTTCTTTTTCGAGGTGAGGGCCGTCACCGGTATATTGGATTCCCTGTCGCAAAAAACAAGGAAACCCGCGGTCTGGTCCCTGCTGATCATGGGCACTTTTTCATAATAGAAGCCGAAATCCTGATTGTAGAAGAGAATTTCGTCGTTTTCATTGTAGTAAAAATCGTTTTTATCCGGTGCTGCAAGTGATTTCTCGATAGCTCCGATTTCATAATCCGTGCCGAGTGTCTGCACGATGTAATCCTCGAAATGACTGTTGTAGAACATCGTCTTGCCGTTGTTGTTCATGGCGTACAGGGCGCGGGGAATGTGCTCCAGGACCAGGTATATCATCCACTCCATGGCCTGGTCGTCCCTCTGTCGTTCCGCGTCATGGGGGGCCTTTTTGTGGAGGCCCTGTTCACTGGCTTCGAGCAGCTGCAGGCGCGTCCATTTTCCCTGGCTTTCGCCGAAAATATTGATGACCATGAATTCCCTGTGGCGCGTTATGTAGGGGAGGAGGTCGTCGAAGGTCATCTTTTTCAGCAGTTTCTGAATGAACTGGTCGATTTTCTGCTTTCGCACACGGTCCAGGTCGCTCAGCTCGGATACCATGTCCTCTTTACGGAGTATGCCCATGAGGGTCCCGGTGCGCGAAACTACGGGAATGATCGGGATATCGTCGACGAAGAAATGGCGCATTACGCCTTCCGGGTTCATCCGGTCCGGGTCGAAGGGATTCTCGGAGAATTCCCGTACTTCTTCCTTCTTTTCCTCGGCCTTCTTGTCCTGCATCTTAAAACCCCAGCACGTCGAACATGGTATAGAGTCCGGGTGAACGTCCATTGAGAAACTCTGCTGCCAGTACGGAGCCCAGGGCCAGGGTGTCGCGGCTGTTCAAGCGGTGCGTGAGCTCTATTCTTTCCCCCTGGCCGATGAAAAAGACGGTGTGGTCGCCGACGATGTCGCCTCCGCGCAGGGCCATCACCCCGAGCTCGCCGGGGGCGCGCTCGCCGATGATGCCGGAACGGTCATACACTTCCTTCAGCGCTGCGGTCTCCGGAGAGGATGACTTGATAATCTCTATCAGTTTTTTCGCGGTGCCGGACGGCGCGTCTTTCTTGAGCTTGTGATGGGCCTCGAAGACTTCGATGTCGTAGCTGTTTTTCAGGATCCGTGCCGCCATCTCGGTGAGCTTGAACAGGAGGTTCACCCCCACGGACATGTTCGGTGAAAAGATGAGGGGGATGATACCGGCCGCCGATTCGATTTCTTTTTTCTGGGAGTCGGAAATGCCCGTGGTGCCGATGACAATCGGTTTTCTGGCTGCGACGGCGGCGG
Source organism: Spirochaetota bacterium (assembly GCA_017998375.1). Lineage (GTDB taxonomy): Bacteria > Spirochaetota > UBA4802 > UBA4802 > JAGODF01 > JAGODF01. The sequence continues at coordinate 35,222 of JAGODF010000002.1, read as the reverse complement.
CGAGAAGCGGAAGCGTCGCTCCGGGCGATGAGAAGTCGATGATGATATCGGCGCCGGCAAGCGCGTCCGGCGACATCGTCTGTATGCGGGTGGTGATATCGTCGCGCTGGACGAGCTTCCCGGCGGCGGTGCCGATAGCCGGCGAGCTTTCGTGCTCGAAGGCCGCGTGCAGGGAATGGCCGCGTTCTAGGAGTATGCGGAGAATCGCGGTTCCCATCCTTCCCGCGGCGCCGTTGATGACTGTTTTCATCATTTCAAAAGCCCGTAGTCACGCAATGCCTTTTTCAGGAGCTCCGTGTTTTCAGGTCCCAGTTGCGTGAGAGGAAGGCGGATTTCCGGCAAGCAGTAGCCGAGAAGTTCCATCGCTTTCTTCACAGGTATGGGATTGGTTTCCAGGAACATGGCGCGGCAGAGCGGCAGAAGCCGGTAAAAGAGCTTCCTCGCCTCGCCGACGCTTCCGCTTTCGTAGAGGGTGATGACCTTCTTCACATCCGCGGGGAGTATGTTTGAGAGCACCGATATCACCCCGCGCCCGCCGATGGAAAGCACAGGCAGAAGCAGGTTGTCGTCCCCGGAGAGGAGCGTGAGCCTGTCGCCGCAGAGTTCAATCACCCGCATCATCTGGTTGATGTCGCCCGAGGCTTCCTTTATGGCGACGATGTTGCCGCATTCCTTCAGCAGGTCGCGGACGCTCTCAGGGAGAAAATTCACTCCCGTGCGGCCGGGTATGTTGTAGAGGACAACCGGTATCTTGATGGAACCGGCGATTTTCGCGAAATGCTGGATGAGTCCCTTCTGGGTGGGCCTGTTGTAGTAGGGATTCACGAGCAGGACTCCGTCCACGCCGTGGTCCTGCGCCGAGCGGGAGAGACAGATGGCCTCCTCGGTGGAGTTGGAGCCGGTCCCCGCGATGACCTTCACGCGGCCCTTCACGATGTCGACCACCTTCCTGATGAACTCCTTGTGCTCGTTGAAGGAGACGGTGGGCGATTCACCCGTGGTACCCACGGGAACTATCCCGTCGACGCCTTGGGCGACCTGGAACTCGATGATTCGCGCCGCGGCGTCGTAGTCTATGGCCCCGTTCCGGAAAGGCGTCACCAGGGCGGTGTATAATCCGGTAAACATATCAGCACCCTTCATTTATCAATTGATACTGTTTCGCCGAGCTTGTCGATGAAGATTTTCCTGTCGAAGACTCCGTCCTTGAAGTCGTCCTCGAACATGTGCAGTATGAGTATGCGGTTCGATTTCAGGAAGTCCACGGCGGCCGGGTACGCGTAGACCCTGATGGAATCGTCGGTAAGCAGGAGCTGGAGCTTCACCCGCTGGCCCTGTTCTAGTTTGTAATCGTCCCTGGTGACGGGTTTCCGCATGACGGCCTCGGCCTTGTCGAGCTTCATCAGGTCGTCGGCCTGTTCGTCGCGCATGAACGTGGTGCACGACAGAGCGAGGCATGCCGCTATGGCGCAGGCGAAGACGAGGGCGCGTTTCATCATTGGTGTCATCAGGGATACCTGCAACGGGTCCGTTATTGGGGGAATGGCGGCCGGCTTGCCATCATCCTGCCGCATGGTACAGGATGATATCGGTTGCTGTCAATAGAAAATCACTTGTGGTACGCCGTGCCCGTGCATGTGGCGATGAGCCGGTCGTTGTTGCCGCGCACCTCGATTTTCCAGACGCTGATTTTTCGCGCAGTTTCCACGGGGGCCGCCTCAGCGAAGATGCGCTCGCCGTCCAGGGCCCCGGCGACGTAGTTGATGTTCACGGAAAGGGCCAGCGCCATGGAGCCCAGGGAGTTGCAGGCCACGGCGAAGGCCTGGTCGGCCACGGCGTAGACTATCGCCCCGTGGGCCCTCTCCACGGCGTTGAGGTATTCCGGCTTCACGGTGACGGAACAGCGCGCGTACCCCTGGCGCGCCTCCTCGACCGCCACGCCCAGGTGCGTGGCGAAAGGGTCCCTGCCGACGACGTCGCGCGCGTACTCAACCGGGTTGTCTATCATATTGGACATGCCGGTTTCTCATCAAAGGGAATACATCTCGCGGATGTCGTCCTTTGGGAAAACCTGGTTGCCGCGCTCGTCCATCACCCTGTTGCGGTACTTGAGCACCGATATCACCTCCTGCGTCTCGATGTGGTGGATCGATTCGAGCTTCTTCAGCTTCGCGAGCAGTTCCTTGTAGCTCGAGTAGTCGTCGCTGATGACCTCGGCTATGAAAGAGCACTCGCCCTGGACATGCAGGTTCGACTGGACGATAGCGCTGTCGCGGAGGAGGGTGATGAGCTTTTCGTCGCCGTGCGGGTTGTCGATCTTGACGAAGAAGTGGTGCTTCTCCGCGACCACCTGGTAATCGCCGAGGTTGAAATCAGTCTTCGACTTGAAGACTTCTATGATTTTCTGCGTCTCGATGGATATCACCGCGGGAACGCCGGACTGTAGATTGATAGATTTAAAGCGCTTCACCCACGCCTCCAGCTGGGGCTTGTTGTCGAAGTTCGCGTCGATGAGATAGCTGTGCCTGCCCATGATGTGGAACAGGGATATGACATGGGAGTCGCGCTTGAGCGCGCCAATCAGCTCGTCGCTGTCTCCCCAGCTCTGTATGAATACTATGGCATGTATGAGGTTCATAGGGTATCCTCCATATGGTTTGTTTCCGCGGGAGTTGTGCTCGCTACATTGTGTTACGGTATGATGGTACATTGAGGGGTGCCGCCGGTTCTTTTTCAAGCATAATTGGAAAACCGGGGTGACCGGACAGGCAGTCGGAAACGGCTGTCGCGGGATTCCCGGGCGCGCAAAAGGAAATGGGTATTTTGCATGGATTTGTAAAAAAAACTTGATTTTATTGAGCTCTATTCGGATAGTGTAATCTGATATTCAGGATGTACTTAGTTATATTATCTATTGATACTGCATGTTTGGGAGAGTGGCGAGGCCACTCTCTTTTTTGTACGCGGGCACGCGCGGGAAGAAAGTTTTTTTAATGTCCCGGGGCGTGCGGCGTCAGTTGCCTTTATTATTGAATGGAAGCCGGTCATGGAAGGCGCAAGCAACAAAGACAGGATCATCAAAGCCGTGCAGGAAACGGCCGATGAACTGGAGTACATGGTGTACGAAGCGTCCGTTGTGTTGCGGGGAGAGAATTCCAGAGTAATCGTGAAAATCGATCATCTTCGCGGGATATCCCACCAGGATTGCGAAATGTTCAGCAGGAGCCTCGCGCGGAGGCTCGACAGCATGGATGTGTTGCCGAACTATTCCCTCGAGATTTCATCGCCCGGCCTTGACAGAAAGATCCGCACGGTGGAGGAGTACCGGAGGTTCACCGGGGCGCCCGTGAAGATCGTCTTCCACGATGGCGACATGAAGAAAGCCATCAAGGGAACCATTTCCGCGGTGTCGAAGGGCTCGGTTGACATACAGTCGGAGGAAGGGGACAGGACGATAGAGTTTTCCGCGATAGTGAGCGCGAACCTGTCGTACTGACGCGGGCGTGCGGGTACACGCAACGCGGGGGATGGCCGGACCCGAAGGGGAGTCCCCGCGAAATATTACAGTTAGCGACCGGAAGGATGAGTCATGAGCAGTAATTTTTTTGAAGCGTTGCACCAGATTGCGAACGAAAAGAGCATCCCCAGGGAAGCCATCGAGGAGATCGTCGAGTCCGCAATGCTGTCTGCGTACAAGAAGCAGTACGGCATCACGAACAACGTGCGCGTCAACTTCGACAGGACCGACAACAGCGTCAAGATCGTGACACGGAAGATGGTGGTGAACAATCCCCGGAATCCCGCCGAGGAGATATCGATGGAAAGGGCGAGAAAGGTCTCCCCGGATGTGAAACTCGGAGACGAAATCGATATCGAGGAAAATCCGTTTGACTCGTTCGGGCGCATCGCGGCGCAGACGGCGAAACAGGTCATCATACAGAAGATAAAGGAAGCGGAGAAGAACATCATCTTCAACGACTTCAAGGGCAAGGAGAACGAGCTCATCAACGGCTATCTCCAGAGGAAAACCAAGGACAAGATGTTCGTCGATCTCGGCAAGACCGAGGGAATTCTTCCCGCGAAGGAACAGTCGCCCCTGGAGCACTACAAGATAGGCGATCGGATAAAGGCGATAGTCCTGAGCGTGGGCAAGGATTCCAAGGGCCCCACCATCATCCTCTCGCGGTCGCACCCGACGTTCATCAAGAAGCTCTTCGAAATGGAGATCCCGGAGGTGTACGACGGGATCGTCAGCATAGTGAACATAGTCCGCTTCACCGGCGTGCGCACCAAGGTCGCGGTCGCAAGCGAGCGCGACGACATCGACAGCGTGGGCGCCTGCGTTGGCATGAAGGGCGTGCGCATCCAGTCGATAGTGCGCGAGCTCGAGGGCGAAAAGGTTGACGTGGTTGAATACTCACCCGACAGGGTGACCATGGCGGCAAATTCGCTGACGCCCGCGCGGGTGAGGGAAGTGATAGAAACCTCGGGCGGCGGGGTTATCGCCGTCGTGGACAGGGATCAGTATAATCTCGCCGTGGGGAAGGGCGGGCACAACGCGAAACTCGCTTCCCGTCTTTGCGGGTTTGACATCGACATCAAGACCGAGGAGCAGTACCGCGAGTTCCTGAGCTCCAGCGAATCCCGCGCCCTGGTGGAACAGCTCTTCGCGAAGAAGGACGTGGACGAGACGCCGCTCGAGGAACTCGGCCTTGAGCCCAGGATAATCAAGCTTCTGGAGGCCGGCGGCATCCTGTCCGTGGAGGACCTCGTGGAACGCTCCTTCGAGGACCTCATCAAGATAGACGGTATCGGCGAGAAGTCCGCCAAGAAGATAATGGATATAGTCTCCGAGGTTGTAGACTTCGAAGGCGAGGAAGAAGGGGAGGAAGGCGGTGAAGGCGGGGAAGAGACCGCCGCCCCGGAAGGGGATGGCGCCTCCGGTGAACAGGGCGGTGAGACAGCCGCAGATGAACCCAAGAGCGAGGAATAGGACATGTCCCGGTAAGGCGAGACCGGGAAAGCAGGACGGATAGAACCAGAACGCAACGCAAGGACATACATGAAAGCCATTGAGATCGCAAACAACAACCATGTCTCGTTCGATGATATTTTGATCATCTGCAAGGAGCTCGATATTTCCTGCGGCGACGAGAACTCCGAGATTACCGGGAACGACATCTTCCTCGTTGAGAAGAGGATCGAGACGGTCAAGGCCCAGCGGGCGAAGGAAGCCCAGGAGATCCTCAGGAAAAACGCGGAGAGGCGCGATCAGAAAGGCAAGAAGATAAAGCTGAAGCGGAAGGTTCATGTCACCAAGGAACTCATAAAGGAAAAGCCCGAGGAAGGCGAGGCGAAGCCTGCCACGGACGCGAAGGAAAAGCCTGCCGCCGCCGGTGAAAAGCCCAGGGACCGAAAACCCGTCGAGGGAAGGCGTGGCGGTGAAATAAGGGAACTCAAGGACGCCTCCACGGCACGTCCGCGTCCCGCCGGAGACAGGGGCAAACCCGCCCCGGCGAGGGACCTGAAAAACCTGTTCAAGCCCAGGACCGGTCCGGGAGGCGCCCCCGGGGCAACTGGGGAGAAGAAGAAAGAAGGGGAACCTTTCGGCGGCAAAGACGGCGCCGGCAAGAGGAAGAAGACCAAGGATAAGGACAAGAAGAAGGATTACAAGAAGGACAAGGCCCGTTCCAGCGAAGGGAAGGACATCGTCCTCAGGAGAAAAAAGCCGGGATACAGGGAAGACAAGCCGGCCGAAATAACCACGCCGAAGAACATCGAGATAACCGAAAGCGTCAGCGTCGGCGATCTCGCGAAGAAGATGAACATAAAGGCGAGCGAGCTCATCGCGAAGCTGATGAAGCTCGGCATGATGGCAACCATCAACCAGGTTATCGACTCCGAGACCGCGGAAATTCTCGCTTCGGAATACGGGACCGAGGTGTCGGTGGTTTCGCTCTACCAGGAAACGGTCATCAAGAAGGAAGAGGAGGACAAGGAGGAAGACTGGCGTCCGCGGCCTCCCATCGTAACCGTGATGGGCCACGTCGACCACGGTAAGACGAAGCTCCTGGACGCCATCAGGAAGACAAACGTGGTGGACGGGGAGTTCGGCGGTATCACACAGCACATCGGCGCCTACACGGTGAAGATAAACGACCGCCCCATCACCTTCCTCGACACGCCGGGCCACGAGGCGTTCACCACCATGCGCGCGCGGGGAGCGTCGGTAACCGACATCGTGGTGCTGGTCGTCGCCGCTGATGACGGCGTAAAACCCCAGACGATAGAAGCCATCAACCACGCCAAGGACGCCGAGGTGCCGATTGTCGTGGCTCTCAATAAAATCGACCTTCCGAACGCGAACCCCGAGCGGGTGCGCAACGAGCTGGCCAACTACGGGCTTGTGCAGGAAACATGGGGCGGCCACACGCTCTATGCGGAGATAAGCGCGAAGAAGATCCTGAATATCGAAAAGCTTCTGGAACAGATTCTGCTCCAGGCGGAAATGATAGACCTGCGGGCGAATCCGTCTCTCATGGCGAAAGGAAAGGTGATAGAGGCGAAGCTCGATGCCGGGCGCGGACCCGTCGCCACGGTGCTGGTGGAGAACGGCACCATGCACGTGGGCGACTCCTTCGTCATCGGGGTATATTCCGGCAAGGTAAGGGCGATGTTCGATGACCATGGGAATGCGGTCGATGAGGCCGGTCCCTCGATGCCGGTGGAGGTGCTCGGCATCTCGAGCGTGCCCTCGGCGGGCGACCCGGTGGAGGTGGTCGAGTCCGAGAAGTACGCCAAGCAGATAGCGCAGAAACGGCAGGAGCTCCTGCGCCAGGAGTCGGCGAAGAAGGTGCGCAAGGTGACGCTGGAGTCCCTCAACGAGCTCATCAAGGAAGGCGAGGTACAGGAGCTGCGCGTCATCATCAAGGCGGACGTGGACGGTTCCATGCAGGCGCTCAAGGAGGCGCTCGAGAAGCTGTCGACGAGCGAGGTCCGGGTTAAGGTAATCCACTCGGGAACGGGCGGTATCAACGAGTCCGACGTGATGCTCGCATCGGCGTCGAACGCAGTCATCATCGGTTACCACGTGAGGCCCACGGCGCGCGTGCTCGACGTGGCGGAGAAGGAAAAGGTCTCCATCAAGTTCTACAACATCATCTTCGAGGTCACCAACGACATCAAGGCGGCCATGGAGGGGATGCTCTCACCCGAGTTCAAAGAAGAGATCACCGGCGGCGGCGAGGTGCGCCAGGTGTTCAAGATATCGAAGGTTGGTTCCATTGCGGGCTGCATAGTCACAAGCGGCAAGGTGGAGAAGACGAACAAGCTCCGGATGATGCGGGATGGGGTGGTCATCTACGACGGCGTGATAAAAACACTGAAGCGATTCAAGGACGACGCGTCATCGGTCGATGCCGGGCAGGAATGCGGCATCCAGCTCGACGGTTTCAACGACGTCAAGGAAAGCGACGCGTTCGAGACCTACCGCGTGATCCAGGTCGCGAAGAAGCTGGAATAGTGAAGCGCGCCGGGCGCATGATATGACGAGTTTCAGGAAGGAAAAGCTGGAGGCCGAGATCAGGAGGATCGTGGCGGACGCGTTTCTCCGGGAGATCAAGGATCCCCGGATAGGGTTCATCACGGTGACCGGAGCGAAGATCAGCAAGGACTACACGTCAGTCAACGTGGGGATATCGGTCATAGGCGACGATAAGGAAAAGAAGAAGACGCTGGCGGGCGCGGAGTCCGCGGCGGGATTTCTCCAGCACCTGATCGCCAAACACCTGAAGCTGCGCGTCACGCCGAGGATAAAATTTTTCCTGGATTCGTCGATAGAAGAGGGCGTCCGCATGGTGGGGCTGATCGAAGACGTGAACAAGGATTCGTGAAGGCGCGGTGCTGTCCCGGGAAAAGCTGAACAATGCCGTGCTGCTGATCGACAAGCCGGCGGGGATCACGTCCAACGACGCGCTCGAAAAAGTAAAGCGGATCACCGGGATGATGAAGATCGGCCACTCCGGGACCCTGGACAAGTTCGCGTCGGGACTCCTGGTCGTCTGCACCGGGATGATGACAAAGCTTTCGAGGTTTTTCCTCGAGCACGAGAAGCGGTACATGGCGCGTATCCGCCTCGGCGCGGTGACCGACACGCTCGACACCGAAGGAGCGGTGGTGGAAACCAGGGATGTTCCGCGGCTGACGGCGGAGAGTCTGGACGGCGCACGGGCGGCTTTCACGGGCGCTATCTCCCAGGTTCCGCCGGACTACTCGGCGCTGAAAATCGCCGGCCGACGCGCGTCTGACAGGGTCAGGGCCGGGCAGAGCGTCGAGTTGAAGGCGCGGGACGTGGAGATCAGGAGCCTGTCCCTCGATCGGGTGGAGGGCGACGAAACCCTGCTCCGGGCCGACGTCACCTGCTCCAAGGGAACATACATCCGATCCCTGGCGAGGGACATAGGCGAATACCTGGGAACGGGTGCGTACCTCGAACAGCTCCGGAGAATATCCTCGGGTCCGTTTTCAGTGGACGATGCCCTGACCATAGACGGGCTGGCTGATCTGGCGGGAACTGGCGTTACCGACAGGAAATGGGTGATAGGGCCCCTGGAGGCGCTCAAGGGCTTCGGCGTGATGACGATGAAACCGGGGAGCGAGGCGAAGGTGCTCAACGGGCAGGCTTTCGGTCCCGACGACGTGGACGATATCACCGGCGCCGAAAAGGGTCCCTGCGCCGTGGTGGATGCCGGTAAAAAACTAATTGCAATAGTGGAGCCCGATTTCGTTAAATGGAGCATTCGCTACCTGAACGTCTTTAACAGGCCGGCGGACTGAATGGAAGTTTATTCACGGTGGTAAAGGCCCCGTCCCGGTGTTACGGGACACGGGCAAAGCCCGCAAATGATGGTAGTATAGCTTTGTGTAAAGTGGAAAGAAGAATGGGGTGAAGGGGCGAAGCCCCTTGAAGGCCCCGTCCCGTTGTTACGGGACGACCATGCGTGATGCGGGTGAAACCCGCGAAAGCAATAAAATCTTAGTGTAGGGGGAGTTGTACCGTGTTACAGCAGAAAGGAGAACTGATCGGGAAATACAAAAGGCACGAGAAGGACACCGGGTCTCCGGAAGTCCAGATCGCGCTTTTGACAAACAGGATCAATCACTTGACCGAGCACTTCAAGGTTCACAAGAAGGATTTTCACTCGAGGACCGGATTGCTCAAACTCGTGGGCCAGAGGCGCAGGCTTCTGACGTACCTGAAGAACAAGGACCTCGGCCGCTACAGGGAAGTCATACAGTCCCTCGGTCTGAGACGATAGTCCGCCAGGTGCTCCGGCGTTGCGTACCCGCCCTGCGCTAACGGGCGGGCGAAGTCAATTTATTACAGGTGAAAAATATGAGCACTGAAATAAGTGTGGATATCGGATCGAAAAAGATCGGATTCAACACCGGATACCTCGCCAAGCAGGCTGACGGCGCGGTCCTGGTGTCAAGCGGCGAGGCGATTGTATTCGCAAGCGTCGTCATGTCAAGGGAAGTGAAGGAAGGGCAGGATTTCTTTCCTCTCACGGTTGACTTTCGCGAAAAGTGGTATGCCGCCGGCAAGTTCGCGGGCGGTTTCATCAAGAGGGAAGGGAGGCCGAGCGACAGGGAAATCCTGACGAGCCGCCTCACCGACCGGCCCATCAGGCCGCTCTTTCCCAAGGACTTCATCAATGAGGTCCAGATCATAAGCTACACCTTTTCCGCGGACGGGGAAACGCAGTTCGATGTCCTCGCCATCAACGCGGCCTCGGCGGCGCTCGCGATATCGGGCCTGCCCTTCAAGGGCCCCGTCGGTGCGGTGCGCATTGGCAGGGTGAATGGACAGTGGATCGTCAATCCGACGAACCAGGAAACCGCGGAAAGCGATATCGACCTCGTGGTCGCGGGAACGGCGAAGGCCGTCACCATGATAGAAGGACGTTCGAGCAACGTGAGCGAGGACGACATGATCAGCGCGGTCGAGCTCGCGCACGAGAATATCAAAAAGATATGCGAGACGCAGTCGAAGCTCGCCGGCATGGTGGGCAAGCCTCCGGTGCAGTACACGCCGGCATCACACGACGCCGCGCTCGAGACGCTGATTCGTGAAAAATATCTTTCTGCCATGAAGGCGCTGGACCAGATTCGCGAGAAGAAAGGCCGCGAGGACAGGTTCAACGCGCTCGTCAAGCAAATGGTTGAAGAAAACAAGGACCAGTTTCCGGAGACCATCGGCCAGGTGCGCTCCATCGCGGATGATATCGACAAGGAAATCGTCCGGGAGAACATCCTCGAAAGGAAGAGCCGTCCCGACGGGAGGGGACTCAAGGAAATCCGGCCCATCGACATCATCGCAGGGATACTTCCCCGCGCGCACGGCTCCGCCGTGTTCACCAGGGGCCAGACGCAGAGCCTGGGCATCGTCACCCTGGGCAGCGTTTCCGACGCGCAGCGCGTCGACAACATCGATGGTGAATACGCCAAGAGGTTCATGCTGCATTACAATTTCCCGCCCTTTTCGGTGGGCGAGACGGGCCGTACCGGCGGACAGGGGAGAAGGGAGATAGGCCATGGGATGCTCGCCGAGCGTTCCCTGGAATGGGCCCTTCCCGATGCGAAGGATTTCCCGTACACGATACGGGTCGTTTCCGAAATACTCGAGTCAAACGGTTCCTCGTCGATGGCGTCTGTCTGTTCCGGATCGCTGTCGATGTTCAACGCCGGCGTGCCGATGAAGAGCGCCGTGGCGGGCATCGCGATGGGCCTCATCATGGAGGGCGACCGCTACAGCGTCCTCAGCGACATCATGGGACTTGAGGACCACCTGGGCGACATGGACTTCAAGGTGGCCGGCACCGAAACCGGCATCACCGCGTTCCAGATGGACATCAAGATCGAGGGCATAACCCCGGCGATCATGCGCGAGGCGCTGGAGCAGGCACGCGAAGGCAGGCTCCATATCCTCGGAAAAATGAGGGAGGCGATTCCGGCTCCCGAGAAACAAATGTCGCCGCACGCGCCGAGAATCGTGACACTGCAGGTGCCGGTGGACAAGATAGGCGAGGTCATAGGACCCGGCGGCAGGGTCATCAAGGGCATCGTCGAGGAGACGAAGGCCGACGTGAACATCGAGGACGATGGCACGGTGACGATATCGGGCAGCAACCAGAAGTCCCTGGACGCGGCGGTGGACATCGTCATGTCGATCATCGCGGAAGTGGAAGTCGGGAAGATCTACCGCGGCACGGTGAAGCGCGTGATGGAATACGGCGCCTTCGTCGAGATACTCCGCGGGAAGGAAGGGCTGGTGCACATCTCCAAGCTCGACCACAAGAAAGTGAACAACGTGAGCGATATCCTGAAAGAGGGTGATGTCGTCAATGTGAAGGTGCTCGGCATTGACAAGATCGGACGCATCGATTTAAGCAGGAAAGACGCGCTCGATTCCAGGAACTGATCATCCCAGGATCGCTGCCTGCATAATGAGAGCCCGGTGAATCACGGGATTCGCCGGGCCCCATCCCTCCTTCAATCCGATTGTCGGCAATAACCCGGCGGGTGCGTTATGGTAGTGAAACACACAACGGAGAACGGCCTTACCGTGCTCCTCGAACCGATCGAGGGGGTTGTCTCCATTTCGGCTGGCCTGTGGGTGAAGGCCGGGTCACGCCACGAGAAAGCGGGCCAGCACGGGTACGCGCACTTCATAGAGCACATGCTGTTCAAGGGCACCGAGAACTATACCGCGCGGGAGATCGCCCGTCTCGTTGACCGCGTGGGCGGGCAGCACAACGCCGCGACGAACAGGGAGTACACCTGCTACTATATCAACGTGATTTCGGACCACCTGGAACTGACGATCGAGATTCTCGCGGATATGTACTATCGCTCCCTCTTCGACGAAGCTGAAATCGACAAGGAAAAAAAGGTAATACTCGAGGAGATCCGGATGTACGAGGACACTCCGGATGAACTGGTCCATGACCACTTCATCGAGTCTGTCCTGGCGGAACACCCGCTGGGTCACTCGATAATCGGAGACGAATCGAGCATAGCGGGGGTGACCCGCAAAAAATTGGTTGATTTTTTCAACGGTTACTACCTGAATAATAACTGTATTTTCGTTATCGCCGGCAAGTTCGACGTCGATGACGCGAAACGGTTGATAGATACATATTTCACTTCCGGCGGAAAAAAAAGCGAGCCTGACGGATCCATTACGGACCTGTCGAAAAGGATTTACCGTCGCCACGTGCAGAGGGACCTGGAACAGGTGCATTTCTGCCTGGGCGGCGAGGGAGTGAACAAGAACGACGACGACCGGTGGGCCCTGTACGCGTTGAGTACGCTTTTCGGCGGGAGCATGTCGTCGAGGCTCTTTCAGAACATACGTGAAAAGGAAGGCCTCTGTTATTCAATATATTCGTTCCACTCCTCCTACGCGGACAAGGGGATTTTCGGTATCTACTGCGGGACGTCGCCCGAGAATTTCGAAAGGGTGATGGACCTGATCCAGAAAGAGAGCAGGGCGCTCCTTGAGAATGGGATTACGGAAACGGAGCTCCTCGATACGAAGACGTACATAAAGGGGAACATAGCCCTCAGCATGGAAAGCACGGAAGTGAGGATGGGCCAGCTCGCGCGAAACGAAATGAATTTCGGGCGCTATGTTCCCTTCGAGGAGATAGTCGACAATATCAACCTGGTGACGCTCGACGACGTAATGAGGGTTGCCCGCAGGCTTCTGCGGGAGCAGGAACTGTCACTCGTGTCGATCGGAAAGCTGGCTGATGAGGGACGCGCGGCGAGGTCCATCAGGCTGTAACTTATTCTTTGCGAGGTAACCGGCAATGGCGGGCAAGAGCGATGTAATCAACAGTACCATCGGGGAAGGTTCGGTCTTCGAAGGAAAGTTCTATATCAGCGGGTCCCTCCGCATAGACGGCAAGTTCGAGGGCGAGATAAAGACCGACGACGAACTCGTGGTGGGGGAGACGGGCAAGGTCAGGACGAACATCAACGCGAAATCGGTCGTCATCGCCGGCACCGTAATAGGGAACATATCCGCCGACGACGAGGTGAAGCTCCTGGAAACCGGCAGGGTGCTGGGGGATATCGTGACGCCCACGCTGTCCATTCAGCGCGGCGTGATAGCGCAGGGTTCCATCACGATAACCGGGGGCCACAAGAAGGATGTGAAGAAGCTGATAGAGGATTCGTACGGCCCCGGGGAGATCAAGGCGGAAAGCCCCGGCAGGGACAGGCGGTAAAACCGTTCCGAGAAAACAGATAAAGTATTTATATTCAAATCCCCGATAATTTAAAAAACGGGCATATCCGGTTATTCAATGAAGAAATATTATTCCAAGACCATCAGGGTGGGCCGGTTGAGCGTGTTGCTCCTGGCCGGTGAAGTGATCATTTTATTCAGGGGCGACCGGAAAGTCTACCTGAAGAAGTTCAGCCACCTGGAATTACCGCTTATGAAAAAGCCCCTCGTCGCGGGTATCGCCGCGGCGATCGTGGCCGCCGGATTCTTCTTCTTCACCACGGGCTCGCCTGTTCCCGAACAGGCGACGCTGACCGAGGACGAACAAAAACACCAGATCCTCTCTTCCAGGGAGACCGATTTCACCGAGCAGAAGGAAGAACAGAAACTCGAGATAAAGATTCACCGCGTGAAGAGCGGGGAAACCCTCAGCAAGATAGCGAAAATCCACGGCGTGTCAATGGACACGGTCTGCGGCAGCAACAACCTGAATTCCTACGACCTGGTCAACGTGGGCATGGTCCTTAAAATACCGAACAGGGACGGCATCATCTATACGGTGAAGGCAGGGGAAAAGGTGAGTTCGGTGTTGTCGAGATACCGGGTGCCGATAGAGAAGGTGCTTGCGGTCAACGAGGTGCGCAACCCGGACTTCATCCGCCCCAACCAGCACCTCTTCATCCCGGACGCGAAGCCGCTCAACCTTGTCCGCGGTTTCCTCTGGCCTTCCTTCCAGAGGAGAATCACCAGCAGCTACGGGTGGAGGAATCATCCGATTTTCGGCAACAGGCACTTCCACAAGGGGCTCGACATTTATTGTCACTACAACTGGATCCGCGCGACAAAGTACGGCAAGGTGACCTACACGGGCTGGCTCGGCGGGTATGGACGCACCATTGTTATTTCGCACCCAGGGGGATGGAAGTCGCTGTATGGCCATCTTTCCAGAATATCGGTACGCCGGGGACAGTACGTGAAACAGGGCCAGATTATCGCGAAGGGCGGCAATACAGGCAACTCGACGGGACCCCATCTTCACTTCGAGCTTATCAACAACGGCGATTACAGGAATCCCTATCGACTCTTAAAATAAACTTTCCGCCGATTAAATCGCAGGAATTATGCGGAAAGCAGGGATCCCCCTGCTTTTTTCGTTGAATTGATCATCTAATTCTGAAATTAATTGCATTCGGCGGTATTTTATTCAGTATACTACTAGTGTTCCTACAGACAGTTGTACGGGGGTTTGACATGAAGAGGTGCATGGTTATCGTACTCGTGGTCCTCGCGGGAGGATTGTTCTGTTCCCAGGTGCTGGATCAGCCGGAAGAATTCGCGAGCGTCACGTTTTTCGTGGGCGACGTGAAGAAGAACGCGGTCGACGTCCAGATAGGTGAAGTCCTAAATGAAAAGGACGTGATCCTTACCGGGCAGAACGCATCATGCGACATAAAAATCGGCGAATCGATAATACGGGTAAAGGAAAACTCCAAACTCCTCGTATCGCAGATACTGCGCCAGAATGACACGGAAAACGTCACGCTGGGGCTTGACGTGGGAAAGATCCTCTGCAGGCCGAAAAAACTGATGAAGAACGAAAACTTCTTGGTGCGTACGCCGACCGCAGTCGCCGGTGTCCGGGGCACGCTTTTCACCGTCGAAGCTGACAAGAAGAAAACAACGCGCATCAAGGTGTTCAACGGGAAAGTGGGCGTGGTGAAGCGAGTAGACGCTCTTGAACAGAGAGTGGGCATTGATAAAATAATAGAGGAATCTTCGCCGGTGGTCCAGAACGAGAAGGTGGTGATCACCGCGGAGGAAGTGAAGGCGGCCGAGAAAAACGTGGCGAAAGCGCTGTCCGCGTCGGCGAAAGAGGGTGCCGCGACCGACGATGCGCAGGTACTCCTGAAGGTGAAAAAAGACATATCCGTTGCCAAGAAGGACGTGCAGAAGTTCAAGGTGGAGGAGTTCCGCGAGGAGGAAGAGGAACTGATAGCGGTGAAACAAAGGGCGCCTGAAGTCATGGTCGCGATCCGCAAGGCCGTGAGAAGGGAAGGAAAGGCCCCCATGCCCGACGGGAGCCTCCTGGTCACCAGGCACGATATTTACTTCATAAAGAACGGAAAAGTCGAGGGCGAGTGGAAGGTGGTAAACTCGCCTGTGCGTCGCGACGAAGACATCTACATCGCGTCCAGGGACTATGTCTTCTGCGCCTCCATAGAGGGTCCCGTGAAATGGCGCAAGAAGATGTCCAGCGACGGCAGGATAGAGATAAAGGATAACGAACTGTACGTGCATGCGCGGGACGGTGTGAAGAAGCTCGATCTCAGGACCGGGGAGACTCTGGAATAGGGGCACGATAGTATCGGGCGGCGTGCCGTCCGGGGCGCGACAGGCGGGCGGCGATTGAAGGCGCGGATTTAAGTCCGCGCCTTCCTGTATCATCCCCATGGTTTTTTCGCTTATACTCGGAAAAAGCTTTCCGGTAACAGTTTCCGCTCCGGGATTACATAGATATCATCACCCTCAATAAATCGGACGGCTTCAAGGATTACATTTGACAACAGGCGGGAGTTTTTTCTTTAATCATATTTTGTATGGCTCAAAGAACTGAAATAACAATATACGATACGACGCTTCGCGACGGCGCACAGAGCGTGGGGATATCGTTCTCCCTGCACGACAAGGTGCGCATCGCCAGGGAGCTTGACCGCCTGAAGATCGATTACATCGAAGGGGGATGGCCGGGCTCCAATCCCAAGGACGATCTCTTTTTCACGGAGATCGAGCGTCACCAGCTGCACCACTCCAGGATAGCCGCCTTCGGTTCCACGAAGAGGCCGGGCCTGGATTACGGGAAGGACGAGCTCCTGGCGGCGCTGGCGGGTTGCGGCGCGAAGACGGTGACCATTGTCGCGAAGACCTGGGACTTCCAGGTCTCGGCGGCGCTGAAAATAGAACCGAAAGAGAATATCGAACTGATATACGGGACGGTTGCCTACCTGAAGGACCGCGGCCTGGAGGTGTTCCTGGACGCCGAGCATTTCTTCGACGGTTACAGGGCGAATCCTGCGTACGCCCTGGAGGCGCTGGCGGCCGCCGAGAAGGCTGGCGCCGACATGCTGGTCCTCTGCGACACCAACGGCGGCACCATGGTGAATGACGCGTCGGAGATGACGGCGGCCGTGGTAAAGTCCGTGAAGACTCCCGTGGGCGTTCACTTCCACAACGATTCCGGCGTCGCCGCGGCGAACTCGTTCGTCGCCGTCCAGGCCGGGGCCGTGTCTGTGCAGGGCACCATGAATGGCTATGGCGAGCGCTGTGGTAACTGCGATCTCACCACGATTATACCGGGTCTTGTCCTAAAGCTCGGATACGGCTGCTCCGCCGCGGATTCCCTGGTGCACCTTACCGAAGCGAGCCGGCTCATCAGCGAAATAGCGAACCTGGCCCACAACGAGCGCGCTCCCTACGTGGGAGACAACGCCTTCGCGCACAAGGGCGGGATCCATGTTTCGGCGTTGACCCGGGACACGCGGACCTACGAGCATATCGATCCGGAGCAGGTGGGTAATCACCGCAAGGTGCTCATCTCGGAGCTGGCGGGCAAGAGCAACGTTGAGTTCAAGGCACGGGAGATGGGCATCACCATGCCCGGCGACGCGCAGCTCTCGAAGGAAATTCTCAAGAAAATCAAGTGCATGGAGGACAAGGGCTACCAGTTCGAGGCGGCCGAGGGTTCCTTCGAGCTCATCATCCGCCGGTCGACGCGGGAGTACACGCCTTTCTTCATCCTCCGCGGATTCAGGGTGATAACGGAGAAAACCGAGAATAACGCGCTGGTCTGCGAGGCCACCATCAAGGTGGAGGTGGACGGCATCATCGAGCACACGGCGGCGAACGGGAACGGCCCGGTGGACGCGCTGGACAACGCCCTCCGCAAGGCGCTGGAAAAATTTTATCCGGAGATCGGGGAGATCAAGCTCACGGACTACAAGGTCCGCGTCCTGAACGAGAAGAAGGGTACCGGCGCCGCCGTGCGCGTGCTGATAGACCAAAGCCGCGCGGCGCGCCACTGGGGGACCGTGGGCGTTTCGGAGAACATCATCGAGGCGTCGTGGCAGGCCCTGGTGGACGGCATCGAGTACATGCTTCTGAAAGACAGGCTGGACGGGAACGGCGGCGATGAGCGGTAGCCCGATAGGCATCTTCGATTCAGGGGTCGGGGGACTCACGGTCTGCAAGGCCATCCGGGATATCCTGCCCGGGGAGCACCTCATCTATTTCGGCGATACCGCGCGCTTCCCCTATGGAACAAGGTCGCGCGATACGATACTACGCTACTCGAGGGAAATCGCCGAGTACCTGACCGGGCGCGGCGTTAAAATGATCGTCGTGGCCTGCAACACGGCGTCCGCGGTGGCGCTGGAAACGCTCCAGCACGAGTTTCCGGTTCCGGTTATCGGCGTGGTCGGGGCCGGTGCCAGGGCGGCCTGCCGCGTCCAGACCAACGGCATGGTGGGTGTCGTGGCGACACGGGCGACGGTGCAGAGCCTGGCGTACGAGAAGGCGGTAAAGGCCATCAACCCGGCAATCAGGGTCCTCCAGAGGCACGCAACGCTTTTCGTGTCGCTCACGGAGGAAGGGTGGATTGATGATGAGATCACGCGCCTGGCGGCAGGAAAGTATCTCCAGGAACTGTACGATGAAGGCGTGAGGACACTCGTCCTGGGGTGCACGCACTTCCCTCTCCTGAAAAAGGCCATCAACGACGTCTATCCCGACATGGTGCTCGTCGATTCAGGGTTCGAGGTCGCACAGGAGATAAAGCGCATCCTCGCAGAAAAAAACCTTGAAAATTTTGGGAAAGATGGTGTCGTTGAGCTCTACGCGTCGGACATTACCGACACGCTCCAGCGCCTCAAGGAGATTTTTTTCGGCGAGAGCGGGGCGGGCATCAGTAAAATGGTAATAGACAGCAGGGTATGATGAAAAGAACCGGATTGATGACCGGCGCCGCGGCGCTGATGATGGCTCTCATGGCGCCGGATTCCAGCGCCTGGGAACGGATGGATGGCGTGATCGCCGTAGTGAACGACAGGCCCATTGTTGAAAGCGAGGTGAACATCAAGCTGGACCAGCTGCGGCGGTTCAAAAAAATCCCCGCGGGGAAAGTGGCGTTTCACAAAAGCAGGGTCCTTGACATGTTCATAGAGGATTCACTCTTTGTCCAGACAGCCGAGGAGGAATCGATCATCATATCGGAAAAGAAGATCGACGATTTCGTCGACAAGATGAAGAAGCGCCTCAATATCGCCAGCGACGCCGAATTCAAGGAAAAGCTCGAGAAGAAGGACCGGATCTCATACGCCGAGTACCGCGACCAGATCCGGAGCTCGATGACCAAGGAGATGGTGATGTCCATCGCAGTGGGCGTGTCTCCGCCGTCGGAGCAGCAGGCCCTGGAATGGTACAGGAAAAACAGCGGTAAGGTCGGATTCGAGTTCAACACGCACCACATCTTCATGCGGCTCAGGAACAATTCCATCGCCGAGGAGAGACGCGTGAACCGGGAGATGAACGCTGTCCTCGCGAAGGTCCGGGGAGGCATGTCTTTCGAAAATGCCGCGAGACAGTATTCCGAGGACGCCTCCACGAAAAACAGCGGCGGCGCCAGGGGATGGGAGAAGCTGACGGATATCGACCGTATCCTGGCGATGCAGATCTACGGGCTGAACAGGCCGGGGCAGCTCTCCGGGGTGGTGAAATCCAGCGCCGGTTACCACATCGTGAAGTTCAACGGCAAGCGCACTGTCCAGTACGAGTCGATCAGGGACATCATCTTCAACATACTCTACAACGAGAGGCTCGGCGAGCAGATGGTGAAGTGGGCCGAGCAGAAGCGCAAGGAATCCGACGTGAAAATATACATGGCCGACTACGTGATGTGACAAAGGCGCCCGCGCGAGGTGATCCCCTTGAAAGTCGCCGCAGTGCTCCAGGTCAGCGAACACATAAAGGAAGAGGACCTCTCCTTCCGCGGGCTGTATCTCCCCGACGAGCTTTCTTCCCGTCTCAGGACCGTTCCGGCAATCAATGAAATCATCCTCGTCGTGCCGAAGGGCTTTCTAGCGAAGGCGCCTGCTTCGGGAAAAATCCTCGAGCTTGATGAAGGCAGTGACGTCGATTTCTGGAAATCGTTTTTCGCCGGCAGCGACTTCGACCACGCGGTGCGGCTCCATGCCGACTCGCCGTTCCTCGATCCCGCGATAATCGCGGAAATGCTCGACACGCACCTGAAGTACCTGCCGGAGTACACCTACTCCGAGAACGTGCCGCCCGGGTACTGCGGCGAGATAGTCTCCCGTGAGCTCATCGGCAGCATACCGGAGAGCGAGAAAAAGCCGCTCCCGCTCGCCCAGGTGATCAAATCGAACATCCACCATTTCGACGTGGAGATCTACTATTCGCATCCGGACGTGCGCGACACAAGGATATCCTTCCGCTGCGGCGATCCGCGCGACCGTCGCATCATGGAGAGCATTTTTGATGCGCTCGGCAGGGCGCCCCGCTACGCGGAGATAAAGGACGTGATAGCGCAATCGCCGGGGGCGCTCCACGCGGCGCCGTCGTACGTGGAGGTGGAGCTCACGGGGCGCTGCGACCTGGACTGCGTCTTCTGCTACAGGAAGTTCCTCAAGAAACAGCGCGGCGACATGGAGCTTCCCGTCTACCGGAAGATCCTCGGCGACATGAAGGCCTTCGGCCTGCCGTACTCTGTCTGTTTCGGCGGCTCCGGCGAGCCTCTGATGCACGGTAATTTCTACGAGATCATGGAGACGACCCTCGCCGACGAGAGTGTGCGGACCCTGGTCGTGGAAACGAACGGGCTCCTCGCCGACGCGAATTTCGCGGAATTCTGCGCGAAGCACGGCAGGGGCAGGGTCCGCGTCATAGTGAATGTCAACGGGATGGACGGGGTGACCTACGCGGCGCTCCACGGCGCGGACCATTTCTCGAAGGTGCTGGCGAACGTGGAGGGACTGAAAAAGGCGCTGGGCGGCGGGGACTCCCTCTACGTGCAGGTCATGAAGATCAACGAGACCGAGAAGTTCCTCGACGCCTACTACGACTTCTGGGAAAAAATCGGCGTGCCGGTGATACTCCAGAAGCAGAACACTTTCCTCGGCAGGATCGAGGACAGGCGCTACTCCGACCTCTCGCCGGTGGAGAGGATTCCCTGCTGGCACCTCCAGCGCGACCTGAGCATCCTCTCCGACGGGACGGTGGCGTTCTGCAAACAGGACGTCGACGGCGAGCGGGGGCGGGGCAGCGCCGCGACGGGGTCTCTGTCCGAAATCTGGAAAGCGTCGCGGGAAAACTTCGTGAACGACTACCGCGGGAAGCTCGCGCAGAGCCCCGACTGCGCGTCCTGCGACGAGTGGTATACCTTCAATCTCTGATCTATCCGGCTGCGAGGTTCCGCCGTGCCCACGACTCCGCGAATAACAGCCGTCATCCAGGCCCGGATGGCCTCCACGCGCCTTCCCGGGAAGGCGCTGCTCCCGCTGGCGGGGATTCCCCTCGTGCGCCACGTTATCGAGAGGGTGATGGCGGTCCCCTCGGTGCATGCCGTGGTGGTTGCCGTTCCCGAGGGGGACGATAATCTTCCCATCACCGCACTAGCGAGGGAACTCGGAGCGGAGTCGTTCGCCGGTTCCGAGGACGACGTGCTCGACCGCTTTCACCGGGCGGCCGACGAATTCGGCGGCGATTACATCGTGCGCGTAACGGCGGATAATCCCTTCACGGATACCGGCTTCGCGGACCTGGCGGTGAAAAAGGCCGTGGCACTGCAGGCCGATATCTGCGCCCCCGAAGGGCTCCCCCTGGGTACTTCCGTGGAGGTGATCAGCCGCTTCTCACTCGACGCGGCCTTCCGGGAGGGGACGCGCCCCCATCACCGGGAGCACGTGAGCCCCTTCATCAAGGAAAATCCCGGGCGTTTCAAGATCGCGCGGTTCGACTCCGGCATGAAGGAGCGGCACCGTGCACTGCGCCTCACGGTTGACACGGAGGAGGACTATCGCCTGGCGGGGATTCTCTACGATGCGCTGTACCGGGGGAAGCCCTTCCCCCTGGCTGATGTCCTCGCGTACGTCGACGCGCACCCGGAGCTGGCCGATATCAACCGCCACGTGGAGCAGCGCGCCATGACCCACTCGGCGAAGCGGCCGGGGGAGAAGTGAGCGCCGACGTCACCATCGTCACCGGCATGGGGCCGGGCCTGGGGCAGGGGCATGTCCAGAGAATGGCGTCGCTCCTGTCGAGGCTCCGTGACGCGCATGGCCTCGACGTCATGATGGTGATACACCCCCGGGTGGGTGAAGTGCCGTCGGAAGCGCACCGGCACGAGCGGCGCGAAGTCGGGGAAACGCGCCTCATCCTGCGAGACATGCGCGATTCCACAGAAGAGCAGGTTTCCGTTCTGCGGAGCATCGCGCCGGTGTGTGTGATCGACGACCGCGGTCCGGGAAGGGAGCTCGCCGATCATGTGCTGGACATCCTGCCGCATCCGGATCCGCCCGGCGTGAAGGCCGTGGCCGGGAGCTTCATCTACGGCTGTAATTTTCTCCAGTCACTCAAGTCGCTGGACGGGCGCATCGTGAAAAAATCGGTCGATTTTGTCGTGTACGCCGGCGCTGTTCCGGACGACGCGGGCGCGGAGAAGCTCCTGTCGCTCCTGCCCGTCGGCGCGAGCTGGTATCTCCTGGGAAGGGGCGCGCCGCTTTTTCGCGACGGGCGGGGCGAAGTGGAACCCGCGCGCGCGGGCTACGCGGAAATACTCCTCTCGTCCCGGGTGGCCGTTACGCATTTCGGGCTGTTCCTGTACGAGGCCTCGGTGTCCGGCTGCGGCGTGGTTGCGGTCAATCCCACGGCATACCATTCCGGGCTGGCGGATTGTATCAGTCATAAAAAAGATCTGACGAACCTGGGCGTGTTCGGTGACCTGGATGACACGTCCGCGACGGAGAAACTGCGAAGCGCCCTGGAGCGCGCGTCCATCAGAGAAGTCGACGGCGGTGAAACAGCGCGGCGGGTGCAGGAAAGCATTGACCGGTGCGCGGACCTGGTCGCGGCAATGCTCTGATCACTTACCCTGAATTTTCAAAAGCATGTTGATGTGGTTTTTTATCTCACGCGATTCCGGCATGAGGGAGAGAGCCTTTTTGAGGTGCTGGCGCGCCTGGTCCGGATTCCCCTTTTTCAGGTAGACGACGCCCAGGGTGTCCAGGTAGGCGGGGTTCTCCGGCGACGCTTTCAGCGCCGCCTTCGCGTGCTCCAGCGCGGCGGAGAGGTCGGTGCCGGTCCAGGCCATGATGTACGCCAGTGAGTTGCGCGCGTTGGCGTTGTCCGGGTCTATCTCCAGTATCTTCCGGTAATGCGCAAGCGCCTGGGGAACCCTGTCCAGCTTTTCGTTCGCGAAGCCGGCGAGGTTGAGGAGCACGGTATCGTCGGGCATGAGGGAGAGTCCCTCCCCGGCGTGGACGAGGGCCTGTTCGTACGACTCGAGGCGCACGAGGCAGTATGATATGAGCTTCAGCACGGTGAGAATGTCCACCGAGGAGCGGGGCAGCGCGATGACCTTTGAGAACAGGTCGATCGCTTCGAGGAACATCTCCTTACGGCAGTACGATATCCCCAGGTTGAAAAGTGTCTCCGGGTTTTCCGGGTCCAGCACCTCGGCGGCGCGGAGGTGCTCTATGGCGCCGTCGTAGTTCCCGGCGCCGATATCGCGGAGCGCGGAGGACAGGAATTTCCTGATGCGGACGTTGATGTCGACTTCTGTCATGTTGCGTTCACCTCATTATCCGCAGAAATTCGTGGTTGGTGCAGTCCAGGGTCAGCGGCGTCACCGAGATGTATCCCTTCCGGAGCTCGGTCACGTCGCTCCCTTCCAGTTCCGGTGACTCGATGGTACCCATGAGCTGGATCTCCTTTCCGGAGCCGTTCTCGCCGAGGACCCGGTACGAGTCGTTATAGCGCCTCCTTCCCAGCTTCGTGTACTTCACCCCGGCGATGTCGCCCGGCGGCAGGTCGGGATGGTTGATGTTGTAGAAATAGAGCCGGGTGCCCAGGTGGCGGCTGATATCGGCGATGAATCCCCGGATGAAGCGCGCGGCGTCAGTGAAGTAGGTGGAGGACACGAGGCAGTCGAGCGAGACGGCGATTCCCGACACGCCGAAAATGAAGGCGGTCCGGGCCCCGGCAACGGTACCCGAAAAGTAGACGTCGTCGGCCAGGTTGGGGCCGTGGTTGATGCCGGAAATCACCAGGTCCGGAACGGGCATGAAGCCGGAGTTGATGCCCACGTTCACGCAGTCGGCGGTGAACCCGTCCAGCGCGTACCGCCTGTCCCCCAGTTTTTCCAGGTGCATGCTGGAGCGGATGGTAATGGTGTTGGAACAGGCGCTCCTCTCCTCGGCGGGGGCCACGATGCAGACGTCGTGAACCTCCGAGAGAACGTCGAAGAGAACGTTCATCCCCTCGGCGTCTATCCCGTCATCGTTCGTGAGCAGTATGTTCATATTAAAAAGATATCCCGGGGGTCTTCCCGTTCGATATGTTCTTGTAATAAACGTGCGCCTTGCGTACTATTACACCGGCATGGCGGCGCGCTTGAAGCCTGTGATGTAATTATTCTGGGTGGACGCATGGATGCAGTCAAACATATTTCACGCCTGAAGGAAATACTCGGGTCCATCCCGGGACTCGCCGTTGCAGTGTCGGGGGGCATGGACTCCACCTTCCTGGCGCTGGTCGCCGGTTCCGTCCTCGGGAAGAGGATGATGGCGGTTTCCGTCAGGTCGCAGTTTTCCATACGGCGCGAACTGGAGGCGTTCACGGAACTCGCGCGGAAGGCAGGGATACGGCATGATAGTATCGAGCTGAACATACTCGCCGTGCCAGACATCGTGAGAAACGGAAAGGACCGCTGTTATCACTGCAAGAAGACGATATGCGCCCGGATACTGGACCACGCGGTGAAAGCCGGATTCGGCACGGTGGCTGACGGATCGAACGTGTCGGATACGCGCGAGCACCGACCCGGGAGAAAGGCCCTGGAGGAGCTCGGGGTGATATCGCCCCTCCTTCTCGCGGGATTCACCAAGGAACTCATCCTGGAAGCCGCCGGTCACCTGGGTATCGAAATCCCTTTCCGGCACCCGAACTCCTGCCTTGCCACCAGGATCGAGCAAGGAACTGAAATACGGCCCGAGCTGCTGGAGATGATCGATGCCGGGGAGGAGGCGCTCCGGGGGATGGGCTTCGATCCTGTCCGTGTCCGCTGTCACGGGGGGATGGCGCGAGTGGAGCTTCCGGTTGAATCTGTGAAAACGCTCATAAATGATGATGAAAGAAGGACGGAAATCACGAGGGCACTCAAGGCCGCCGGATTTTCGCGCGTGACCGTGGATATTGAGGGATTTCGCCCCGGGGGAACGGAGGCGACGTAGGAACCGGGCTGGACGGACCCGGAAGGGCGTATTTTACTTGACTTATTCAATATTCAGCCCGATATATTAAGATGCGAGGCCGGACTGCGGTGGTCTGTCCTCTGCCTTCCGGTGCCTTTGTCGTCTGTCGCGGGCACATTTATTTAAGGAGCGAGAATTATGACACGGATAGTCCCCATCATCATACTGGTCCTCGCGCTTGTCACTGGATTCCAGGGCTTTGCCCAGCAGGGCGAACAGAAAGAACCCAAAAAATCGTTCAACGAGCTGTATCAGCCCCTTCCCGTCATCCTCCGTTTGAGTTATGAAAATTTCAGGAACATCAAGCTCCTGAACGCGGCGATCGTGAACTTCGGCGGCGGCGAAGATGAGTTTGACAAGCTGGTCGACGAGTACGCGGAGGCGAGCTCCCTGTATTTCAGGAACGAGTACGTGCTGTCGGCGAACAAGTTCACCGAGAACGAGAGGAACATCAACAAGACGGCCGACTCGATCGCGCGGAAATACAAAACGTCAGCCGAGGACCTGATGCAGAAGACGATCAAGATGAAGACCAAGGCGTCGTTCCGGCTTGCCATGAGCAGCAGGAGGCTGGACACGCATCCGCAGGCCGACGAGGCGATCAGGGACGGGGGCTTCAGCCTGAACAAGGCGAACGACCTCCTGGTGCGGAACCGGCCGATAGATTCGATTTATTTCTACAGGCGCGCGAAGGAAAAGAACTTCTACGTGTACAAGGTCCTCAACGGCCAGTTCGAGGAAAGGAGGAAGGAGGCCCAGTACATGGGAAAGAAGTCCGACGCCGAGTTCTACGAGAAGGAATCGAAAAAGTACGCCATCCCGGACGAGTACAAGAAGGACATGGTGGACAACCAGAACAGGATCTACGAATCGAGCGAGCGGCAAAAGGACAAGTAAGCCGTCGCGCACCGGTTGCGGCAGAAGGCCCCCTTATCGCGAACGCGAGGGGGCCTTTCTGTTTTCATCCCGTTCATTCTGCGCCACGAGGACCCGGTACGCGGTGAGACGGATGTCCCTGTTCTGGTGCGTGAGATACCCTATCACCTTCTCCCTCGTTTTCGCGTCGAGATCGTATTCCTTGAGGGCGTTGAGGGTTTCCTGGATGAGGGCATGCCGCCTGTTCTCCGCGGACAGGAGCATCGCGGAGAGACTGGAGTAAATGCGCGGGTCGGTGACCCGAAGGTTTTTCAGCGTGGTGAGCTTGACGCTCATCGATGGATCGCGAAGGGCATCGATGATGTACGGTACCGATACGTACCGTATGGCGTAGTCGTCTATCTTCAGGAGACCCTTGATCGATTCCTCACGGATGAGCCAGTCGTCGTGTTTCAGGTTTTTCGCGAAGAGCAGCGCCGCCGTCGGCTCACGGTAATAGCCCATAGTTTTGAGGGCCTGCCACCTGATGTTGGAATCGTCCGTGGTCTCTATTATTTCGCGTACTCGCTCCCGGGCGCGGGGCGACTTGTGGCGCCGAAGTCCGGATATCGCCTCCATGCGCACCAGGGTGTGGCTGTCCGAGGTTGCCTTCAGCAGCAGGTCCGTGCCCTCCTGGGTAAGGATGCGGGAGGCCTTCGCGACGGCCTGCTTCCTCACGGTCCAGTCGGAGCTTTCGTAGAGCGACCTGTATTTGCCGATCTCGGCGTCTTTAATCAGAGACTGGTCCCTGGAGGAACAGAGGAGGAGGAACAGGGGGAGGGCGATACAGGCGGCCCGCATCACCCCCTGGGAAAGAACGCGGTCCATCAATACTGGCGTTTCCTGAGAATGTCGTCCAGGATGCCTTCGTTTTCCGCACGTTTGCGGATGATGCGGTTCCGCGCATCTATCTCGTAACGTTCGAACCATGTATCAACGAGATTAGACGGGAGTTTCCTCACGTTGGACGGCTCACGATCCTTCACGATATCGCACTCGTCGCGCTCGCCCAGCTGCTGGGATTTGAGAATCGAGGCGTTGGAGCTGGCGATGTCGAGCTTTCCCTCGAACACGAGCACCTTCGTCTCGAACTGGCTCGCGATGACCCCGAAATCGGTTCCCCGGACGCCCGCGATCGCCGTGGGCGTCTTGAGGATCAGTGAATGTCCGTCGCGGTAGATCTTCTTGAGCGATACGCGGACCTTGCCGGTTATCAGCCGCAGGCGGGTGGGCTCGTCGTTCTTCGTGAGCTTCAGTGACGAAACGTTGAGGACCGATATGTCCTTCAGCTGGAGCCTCGTGCCGTTGTCCAGGAGTATCTCCACGAAAGACCTCTTCCCGGTCCGTATCTTGTGGTCCGTGTGCACGATAAACCCGATCTCGGGGACTATTCTTTTCCCGGTGGTCAGTGAGGTGATGTCGACGTCGTTGACCAGCTGGATTATCTTGCCCACGCCCTGTTGCGCGTACACCGGGAGCGACAACGAGAACATGACGATCGTGATGATCAGTGCGCGCTTCATGGTGCCACCATCCTATGTGCGAGAAAATGTGCTCATCGCGGCAGGTGCCGGTCGTTTCCCCGGGCCCGCCGCCACGTATATGTCTACTATACTTGTTCCCCCGGGTAAAGTACAAAATATTCCGCTACTCCGGCGGTTGGAGCCGTCATTTACCGTATGCCAGTTCCCCCTGGAGCAGGTTCTTCTTGGTGCGCAGCATGTAATAGCGGGTCTCGTCGAAGGGGACCAGTTCCGTGAACAGATGGATGTCGTCGGTGTTGAACTTCTCCCGCCACTTCTGGAGGTTGCCGGGGCCGGCGTTGTACGCGGCTATCATCAGCTCTATTTTACCGCCGTAGGTTTTGTCCAGCCAGGCGAGATTGTGCGCGCCGTACTTCACCGAGGTGCAGGGCTTTTTCAGGTTGTAGGAAGACTCACCCAGCTCGCGGGCGATGGCGCGGGCCGTCGCCGGCATGAGCTGCATGAGGCCCACCGCGCCGGCCGGGGAGAGCGCCTCGTTGTTGTAGAACGACTCGGAACGTATCACGGCGTAGAGGGTGGCGCGGCTGATAGTGTATTTCTCCGAATACTTTTTCACGCATTTGGGAAACGCTTCCGGATAGAGCCGCCGGATGGTGTCCCGGTGCATGAGAAACAGGTTGGTGTCGAGCTTCAGCGAGTTGAGAAGCTGCACCGTGGAATAGGCAGACAGATAGTGGTTGCCGTACCTGCCGGCAAAATGCGCCAGGGCGGTATGCGTGTCGAGCGTGGTATCGTCATCGTCGGGGAGGGCGGACACCTCACGGTTGACCGCGTCGATGTTGCCTATCTCGAAATATTTTTTCAGGCGCCTGAGGGCGGAAGCGCTGTCCGACGAGAGCGAAGGTCCGGCTATCCTGCTCTCAAAATCGTTGTACGCGCGTGTGTTTCCCGGGTTCACGTTCCTGATGCGCACGTCGCGCTTCGCCAGGTCCTTCTCTCCCAGGGTGAGCAGGGCATGGTACATCTGGCGGCACTCGTCACGGTCGCAGGAGCGGAGCTTTTCCCCGGCGTCCGCGGCGACAGGATCGCGGGACAGCAGGTCGAGAAGTATCCAGGTGTAGGAAGAATCGGGATTTTTCACCGTCATGTCCCTCAGCGCTGACAGGGCTGTATCGCGCTCGCCCTTCATGGTGCTGATCTTGTAGAGCCAGAACCTCATGTGATCGGAGTACTTTCCGTCGGGCATGCCCGCGAGATGCGCGGTGATGACCGGGAGCGCGGAGGAGAAATCGCGGGCGCGGATGTAGCTCCGCGCCAGGAGCCACGAGAAGAGATCGGAATTCTCGTCGCCGGGAAAGCGGGTCATGTACTCGCGCAGGAGATCCTGGAAGCCCGGAAGCTTGCGCTCCTCGGTGTAGAGGACCACGCGCTTAAGCGCGTCCTTCGCCGACTCCGTGGAGGACGATGCCAGTACGCGGTATTTCTGGACCGCCGCCGCTTTCTGTCCGGAGAACCAGAGCGTGTCGGCCTCGGCGCGTGCGAAGAGATGATGGTCAGGCCTTTTCCTGGTACCGGCGACGAGCGCCTGGGCCTGCGGAAGGCGACGTTCGCGCACGTACGACTTGATGAGATAGATTGTCGCGTCGTCCCGTCCTTCCTTCAGTGATGGAGCCGAGAGCGCTTCGGATATAATCGCGGAGGCCGCGGAATAGCTGCGCGCGTGGTAGAGCGCTTTTCCCAGGGAAAGTTTCTGCGCAGGGGTGAGGGCGCGCGCAGTTGCTTTCAGTATCTCAGTGATCTGCCCGGCGGCGATGCCGGCGCGCCAGCTCTCGGGGTCCAGGTCTATCACCCTGAAATATTCTTCGAGGGCCTTGGCGCTGTCGCCCGCCTGGTTCCAGGTGGACGCGAGGCGGATGCGGAGCAAGGCCTGGGATGCCTTCTGCGGGTATTCCGGCAGGAGGGCGTTGATACTCTCCGCCGCCAGGTCGAATTTTTTGAGTTCGCAGAGCGCACGGGATTTCAGAACCGCGGCGTCCCTGTAGAGCGCCGTGGGCTGCCTGTCCATGAGATCCACGAACTTCACGACGTGATCGTACTCGCGGAAGAGGTAGAACATCCCTGCAAGCTCGTACATGGCGTCGTCGTAGTAGTCCGACTTGATATGGAACTCGTCCGCGAACTGGTAGACGGGACCGGCGAATATGCGGAGATTCTTCTTCCGCTCGTAGACGAAGGCGCTGTTGGCGAAGTGAAAGATGGCGTTCCTGTGCTGCTTGAGCTCCCTGTGCGCGAGCCCCAGCATGTAGTGCTCGCGGAAGCCCGGCTCGACGTCCTTGAGCTTCTCGATGATCCTTTCGGGCGGGTAATAGAATCCGAGGCGGGGAAGGTCCCGTCCCGGGGCCTGGCGGCCGCACGACATCGCGATGATGCACGAGCAAATAGCTGTCAGCAACGTCCTTCCCATGGCGTCCCCTTTTTCCGCGTCTCCCGGATCAGTCAAGCGATGATTTGTACTGCTGGAAGTCCTCGATGGTGTTCACTTCTGCCTTGTCCCATATCTCGTCGAAAAACGATTTTCCGTTCCGGGCGCGGAAATAGCTGTCGTAGTGCACGGTGATGTATTTTTCCCGCTCCTCGGGAGGTGCGTGCTTCTCTATCTTGTTCATGATCGTGTTGAAGGTGAAGTTTCGCCTGTCATACTCGTCGATGGCCTCCTGGATGGAGACCGTCGCCGTGGTGAAGGCGTTCTGCACGCCATGAGAGCCGGTTGTATCAGACAGCCTCTCGGCCACGGCTATCATGCCGAGTATCGCATAACGGGAGCCGTGCTTCGCGGTTTTCATCGCCTCGACGTATTTGTACAGGCGCATGGAGTAGAGCTTTTCGGTGATGTTATCGCCCATGCCCAGGTATATTTTCGCGACGTTGAGGTCGCGGTATCCCAGGCGGAGATAGAGGTTCGCGTCCCGGTCGTCGGTGTCGAACACCGAGGGGACTATCCCGTTGAGGAGCAGCCGCGCGTTGTCGATGTCGCGCTGGAGGGTGCTGCGATAGACCTCTATAAGCAGGGCCTGGGCCTTCCGTATCTCTACGTAGGACTCGTGGAAGAGATAGCGCATGTAGAGCATCTGGGAGATCATGTCGCGGAGGATGGCCTCGCGGAACGATTTCCTGTCCTGGTCGGTGCCGAAATTGGTCACGGAGGAGTTGATGAAGTAGAAGAAGTAGCGGTTGTCTTTCAGGCCCTTCTCCGCCTTGACCTGCTCGCCGGCCCGGTTGCTGGACTTGGTGCGCTGGGCGAAGAGAGGCGTGGCCGTGCCCGCCAGGGCAATGGCGGCCAGGAGGGCGATGATGGCGCGGGTTTTGAAGTGTAGACGCATTTCGAATATCCGGCAGCGGGTCACGTGTCCGCAACGATTGGTATCATGCGCGCGTCCTGAAAAAAGGCGTGGATGATACTGTGGCATTTGTACAGGCACGAATCAACAATTTCAATTAGTTTTTTGGCTGATACGGCATTTTCAGGGATTGTGCGCGGTTTGCCGGGCTGGAACCATGCCCGACGCCGATAGAGTTCTTGACAACCGCCGGGGACGGGGATACGCTTTCTGGTGCGTATATCCTTGGTACTTCGTTTCCGGAGGCGTCATGAAAATTTACCTGCTGTCGGCGCTAGTCATCCTGGCGGTACTGTCGTGCACCACGGCGGACATCCAGTCTTTTGGCCTGAAGATGCCCGGCGTGAGCGTCAAGGACTTCGACATCAAGAGCATCAGCCTGAGGGACATCGACCTGCTGTTCGACATCGAGATCACCAATCCGTATCCAATCGGGCTGAAGCTCGAAAAGGTCACCTTCAAGGTGGACATCGAGAAGAAGCAGCTCCTGGCCACCACCACGCCCTCGGGGTTCACTGTGAGGGCGAGGGGAGCGGCCGTGACGCCGCTGGTACTCAACCTGGAGTACTCGAAGATAATCGGCATAGTGAAGGACTACCGGCAGAAGGAGTACCTGATGTGCGATATCTCCGGGGAACTGCATATTCCCCTCCCGAAGATACCCGGACTGCCCGGCTCCTTCAAGTATCCCTTCAAGGTGAGCAAAAGGATCCCCGCCATCAAACCCCACGTGGCGATTGAGAACTTCAAGGTGAAGGCGCCCAGCATGGCGAGCATCAAGGACGCCATCCGGCGCAGCGGGCAGAACCTCAACGCGGACACTATCTTCGGCGCCATAGGCAGCATGCTCAACGGCAAGCGCGTCAACCCGGCGGAGATAGGACTCGCCGACCTTGATCTGAAGATGGACGTGAACTTCGACATAAAGATACGGAACGAGACGAAGGCGAAGATCCTCTTCAACACGCTGAACTACGATTTCTCCATGAATGGGGAGAAGGTCTTCAACGGAGACACCAGCAAGACCCAGAGCGTGGGCGACACGATGATAATCAGCGTGGCGAACCAGCTGAGCTCGAAGAAGCTCGGCAAGGGCGTGCTCAAGGTCTTCGAGCAGAGGAAGGGTGTATTCAATGTCCGGGGGGAGACGTTCATGAACCTGCCGGAGGACATCAGGAAAGCTCCGCTGAAACTGAGCTTCGACGAGGGCGGAAACTTCGGACTGCAGTGAAAAATGACTGTTTTTCTTTTTCTCCGGTGGGGGTGATACATGAACGGTTCTTTGCGGCATGATATCGCCCTCACGCATTACTCATCACTCATCCTGATACTAACGTCTTTTCTGTTTTACACGGCGATACTTTCGTGCGGGAGCGCCGCGCCGAGGAACGACGCTCCCATCACCCGTAAAACGGTGGGCGGCATGGAGTTCGCGAAGATACCGGGCGGCGGATTCCTCATGGGATTTTCCGACTGCGGCCAGGGCGTCGCCGAGGAGTGTCCCCGGCACCGCGTCGGCGTCTCGCCGTTCTGGATGGGCGCGTGCGAGGTCACCCGGGAAGAGTACCTGGCGGTAATGGGAGCCGATCCCTCGCGCGGCGGACCCGGGGCCCGCCTCCCTGTCACGCGCGTGAGCTGGAACGACGCGGCCGAGTTCTGCCGGCGCTTCGGCGCGCGCCACGGAGTGCGCGCGAGGCTGCCGTACGAGGCGGAGTGGGAATACGCCTGCCGCGCCGGAACCTCTACCCATTACTACTGGGGCGACCGTGTGGACGGGC
Organism: Spirochaetota bacterium; assembly: GCA_017998375.1. Taxonomy (GTDB): domain Bacteria; phylum Spirochaetota; class UBA4802; order UBA4802; family JAGODF01; genus JAGODF01. Next base: position 2,816 of record JAGODF010000002.1, on the reverse strand, counting down.
GCTACTGCTGGTACTATCACAACTCCGGCGCGTCGGGCGGCGGAGGCGGACCGCGTCCAGTGGGCGGCAGGCGCGCCAACGCTTTCGGGCTCTTCGACATGAGCGGCAACGTCTGGGAATGGTGCGCCGACCGGTACGATATCCGCTACTACGCGTCCTCGCCGGAAAATAATCCGCGGGGGCCCTCCCGCGGTGAGCTCAGGGTGCTTCGCGGCGGCTCCTGGAAGGACGGCGGATACTACATGAGGTCGGGACTGCGCAACGCCGGCGGGCCGGATATCGGCGACGGGTTCCGCGGTTTCAGGGTGGTCCTCGAGGCGGAGTGAGGCCCGCGGTCGGCGCAAAAACGTCTTGACATTATTGGAATGACGATTTTCCATATTGCGATTTTTTAATTCTGTCGCGCGGTCGCGATCCTCGAGGGCGCCGTGAAGGGACAGTCGGTTTTGCTCACCGTTTTCCCGGGATGCCCATGAGAGGAGCGGAGTGTAAACCATGGCAGCTACAGGCCCCGCCACTTCGACGCTGAATTCTGAAGTGCTGGTGCTCAATTCAGCCTTCATACCCATCAGGATCTCCAATGTAAAAGAGGCCATCTGCCTTGTCGCGTCCGAGCGGGCGAAACCGGTCCTGGAGGAGGACGGCTTCGTCCGGTCCCCGTCCCTTTCCATCAGGATACCGTCGGTCGTATCGGTCATCGGCTACAACCAGTTCCCCAGGCGGAAGGTTGCGTTTTCCAAGCTCAACGTGATTTACCGCGACGACATGATCTGCCAGTACTGCGGGCGGCGCTTCTCCATGAGGGAACTCACGGTGGACCACATAGTGCCGCGGAGCAGGTGGGAATCGGTGACGGGACGCGAACTTCGGGACGGATTTTCAAGCTGGAAGAACCTGGTCTGCGCCTGCCGCTGGTGCAACGGCAGGAAGGGAAACCGGCTCCTCGAGGAACTGAAATGGTTCCTTCCCAGGCAGCCCTTCGAGCCGGAGTACCTGCCGCACCTCATCATCTCCTTCGACAAGGCGAAGCGCAAGGGCTGGCTGCCCTACTGCGGCTTCAACGTGCGCCTCATCAACGTCCGGAACTAGAACCGCTTCCTCGTGTAGTTCAGGAGCCCCCCTTCCAGGAGGATCTCTCGCTGGCGCTCAGTGGCCAGGAGCGTGAATGTCCTCTCCTTGCCGCCCACGCGCACGAGTATCTTCCCCCCTTTCCCGGACACCTGCTCCTTCAGTTTCTCCGCGATGAATTCGTCTCCCAGGGATATCCCTTCGTAGTCGGCGGGATTGTCGAAAACGAGTGGGAGGATCCCGAAATTCACCAGGTTGGTCGAATGGATGCGCTCGAACGACTTCGCCATCACCATGCGCACGCCGAGGTGCATGGGGCAGATGGCGGCATGCTCCCGGCTGGAGCCCTGCCCGTAGCTCTCGCCGCCGCAGATGGCGGTGAAGATTCCCTTTGACTTGTTGTCCAGGGCCCTTTTCGAGAACTGCGGGTCGACGTTCTCGAACACGTAGTTCGCGTACTCGGGGATGTTCGACCGGTACTTGAGGCGCTGTCCTGCGGGCATGATGTGGTCTGTGGTGATCTTATCGCCCACCTTCAGGCCGATAACGCCGCGGATTTCGCCGGGGAGCGCGTCGGTGCGCGGCGGCTCGCCGATATTGGGTCCCCGGACGATCTCCGCGTCCCCAAACCTGGGCGCGACGATCATGGAATCGTCGACGATGAAATGCGCGGGGGTTTCCACCTTCGGGCATTCTGACGCGGGCATGTCCAGCGGGTCCGTGAGCTCACCGGCCACGGCGGAAAGGGCGGCCGTTTCGGGGCTCACCAGGTAGACGCTGGCGTCCTTCGTGCCGGAGCGCCCCTCGAAGTTCCTGTTGTTGGTGCGGAGCGACGCGCCGCCGGACTTGGGCGCGAATCCGTTGCCTATGCAGAACCCGCAGGCCGATTCCATGATGCGCGCGCCGGAAGCGATGAGGTCCGCCATGGCGCCGTTGCGCGCGATCATCTCCAGCACCTGGCGCGAGCCGGGCGCCACGGCAAGGCTCACGGCCGGGTGTGCCCGCTTGCCGCGCAGGACGGCGGTCACGGTCATGAGGTCTCGGAACGACGAGTTGGTGCAGCTCCCTATCGCCACCTGGTCCACCTTCAGTCCCTTTACCTCGGAGACGCGCTTCACGTTGTCCGGTGAATGGGGGAGTGCGACCATGGGAACTATCCGGGAGAGGTCGATATCGATGGTGCGCTCGTACTCGGCGCCGGCGTCCGGGAGGAGTTCCGTCCACGATGACGCGCGGTTCTGCGCGGATAGAAACTGGCGCGTGACCCCGTCACTGGGGAAGAGCGACGTGGTGACGCCCAGCTCCGCGCCCATGTTGGTGATGGTGGCGCGCTCCGGGACGGAAAGGGTCTCCACGCCGGGGCCCGCGTATTCCACCACGCAGCCCACGTTGCCCTTCGTGGTGAGGACCTGGAGCACCGTGAGTATCACGTCCTTGGCCGATACCCAGGGCCTGAGTGCCCCGGTGAGGTTGACGCGGATGACCCTGGGGCAGGCGAGATAGAAGGGACCGCCGCCCATTGCGACCGCCACGTCCAGCCCACCGGCGCCGATCGCTATCATCCCTATGCCGCCGCCCGTGGGCGTGTGGCTGTCCGAGCCCAGGAGCGTCGCGCCGGGTCGCGCGAAGCGCTCCAGGTGGACCTGGTGGCAGATGCCGTTGCCGGCGCGAGAGTAGAGTATCCCGTAGCGGCTGTTCATCGTCTGGAGATAGACGTGGTCGTCGGCGTTCTCGAAGCCGGTCTGCAG
>JAGODF010000147.1 GCA_017998375.1 Spirochaetota bacterium | reverse complement strand
CCCCAAACCCGGGCAGGGGTTATAACAGGTCCGTAATATACGCGTTCATCGTATGGCATCCATGCGGGGAAGTCACTCATTTTATGCGCCAAAAAGAAAATCCGCACGCTGGATTTTTCCATTGAAACAGCGCATTAGTGCTTGAAGCCGGGCATGATCCATGGGGAAATGCGTTCGATGAAAAGCATCGATACGCGCATCTTCGCGGACCTCAAAGACCGCGGTTTAAAGAAGGAAGGCATCTTCGTCGCGGAGGGGCGGTTCATGGTCGAACGGCTCCTGGCTTCGAAACTGGAGCCGCTCGCCGTGCTCTGCGCGGGACGCATGGCCGCCGAATTCACATCGCGCGCTGAGGGACGATGCCCGCTCATCGTTCTGGATGATGAAGAGATCGCGCGCATCGCGGGATTCGATTTCCACCGTGGAGTCATGGCAGCGGGCAAGCGCCCGGAACAGGCGGATATCGGCCGGTTTTTCTCGGATCATCCCACGGCGAGCCGGGTGGTCGTCTGCGCCGGAATCGGGACCGACTACAACCTGGGTGGTATCATGCGCTCGGCTGCCGCTTTCGGCTACGATGCCGTCGCCGTCACCGACGGCGGCGCCGATCCCTGGAGCCGGCGGAGCCTCCGCGCGTCGATGGGCGCGCCGTTCTTCCTGCCGGTACCCGTGATCGATGACTCGGACCGCGACATCGCCCTGTTAAAGGAACGGGGCTTCACCGTGTGCGCGACCGTGCTTTCGGCCGGCGCAAAGCCGCTTCCCGGCTCGAGGATCAGCGGCAGCCACGCCCTTGTCTTCGGCAGCGAGGCCGACGGTTTGGACGACGCGTGGAAGCGCCGCTGCGACATGGAGCTCACCATCCCGGTCTCGATCATGGACTCGCTCAACGTGGGAGTCGCGGCGGGCATCTTTATGTACCACATGACGATGATCGCGGGGGTCGGACCCGCGCGGCAGGACGCTCCCTTCTGAAAAAAGGCTTGTCATTCCGCCGACCCGCGGTATCATCCCGCCATGCTGAAGCTTTTTATCAACACCTACGTGAAGTTCTTCTTCCTGCTGACGCCGTTCTTCCTGCTGACGAGCTTCCTCGCCATGACGAGGCACCTGGACATGCGGGCGCGGCGCCGTGTCGCCCTCAAGGTGACGCTCGCCATCATCGCGGTCTGCGTGACGCTGCTCCTCATCGGCCAGCAGATCTTCGACGTCTTCGGCATCACGCTGAACTCGTTCCGCATCGGCACGGGCATCCTTCTTTTTCTCTCGTCCATCACGCTGGTGAGCGGGAGCGCAGGAGCACAGTCCGCGGAGGAGCACCACGACATCTCCGTGGTGCCGCTGGCGATCCCCATCGCGGTGGGACCCGCGACCACCGGCGCGCTACTTGTCATGGGCGTGGGCCTCGGGAACATGACGCAAATCCTGGTGGGCATGGCGGGCCTCATGGCGGCCATCGCGAGCGCGGGCACACTCCTCTTTCTTGGCGGGGCGATAGAGCGCGTGGTGGGGCGGCAGGGCCTCGTGATACTCTCCAAGATCACCGGCCTGGTGCTCGCGGCGCTCGCCGCGGAGATGGTGATGAACGGAGTGCTGGGTTTTCTGGCGTCCATGCCCAGATGAATACACCATGAAAAAACAGGCAGGCAGTTAGCGCCCACGCCCCAAGGAGGCCGGCATGCAGAAAGCAGAAACGCAGCTCGATATCTTCCCCGCCCCGGACGCCATACCCGCCGGGGTCACCCCGAATTTCCCCGTCGTCCAGAAGGAGTACCTCGTCGGCGGCGAGCTCCGCTCCTGGAGCGGCGCCATGCAGGAGGTCTACTCGCCCATCCGCCGGAAGTCCACCAACGGCGCCGCGGAGACGCTCCTCGGCAGCCACCCGCTGCTCGGGGAGAAGGAGTCCCTGGAAGCGCTGGACGCCGCGTGCCGCGCGTACGACAGCGGGCGCGGCCACTGGCCCACCGGCACCGTGGCGGAGAGGATACGGAGCGTGGAGAAGTTCGCGTTCCTCATGAAGGAGAAGAGAAGCGAGATCATCAACCTCCTGATGTGGGAAATTGGCAAGTCGCAGGCCGACAGCGCGAAGGAGTTCGACCGCACCATGGAGTACATCGGCGGGACCATCAACGCCATGAAGGACCTGGACCGGGCGAGCTCGAGGTTCGAGATACGCGAGGGCATCATCGCCCAGATACGGCGCTCGCCCCTGGGCGTGGTGCTCTGCATGGGACCGTTCAACTACCCGCTGAACGAGACCTTCACCACGCTGATACCGGCGCTCATCACGGGCAACACGGTGATACTGAAGCCGCCGAAGTTCGGCGTGCTCCTCTACGGGCCGCTGCTCGCGGCGTTCAGGGACGCGTTCCCCGCCGGCGTGGTCAACGTCGTCTACGGCGACGGGCCCGTCATCGTCGGGCCGCTCATGAGCTCGGGGAGGATCGACGTCCTGGCGTTCATCGGCTCCAGCAGGGTGGCCGACATCCTCAAGAAGCAGCACCCGAAGCCGCACCGCCTGCGCTGCGTGCTGGGGCTGGACGCGAAGAACGCGGCAATAGTCCTCAAGGACGCCGATATCGCCCTCGCCGTGAAGGAGTGCGTGACCGGAGCGCTTTCCTTTAATGGCCAGCGCTGCACCGCGATCAAGATCATCCACGTCCAGCGGGAGATCGCCGGTGAATTCATCCGGAAGCTCTCCGACGCCATCGACGCCCTGAAGCCGGGCATGCCCTGGGACGCGGACGTGAACCTCACGCCGCTTCCGGAGCCCGGCAAGACGAAAACAATGTCTGATTATATCGACGACGCAGTGAAGAACGGGGCGAAGGTGATGAACGGCAAAGGCGGCGCTGTCGACGGGACCTTCATGTTCCCGGCCGTCGTGTATCCCGTGAACGAAAAGATGCGGCTCTACCGGGAGGAGCAGTTCGGCCCCATCGTCCCCGTCATGCCCTTCGACGACATGGCGGAACCGATGGATTACGTGATCAACTCGAATTACGGCCAGCAGCTGTCCATCTTCGGGAGCGACCCGGAGGCGATCGCGCGGCTGATAGACCCGCTGGTAAACCAGGTCTGCCGCGTGAACGTCAACAGCCAGTGCCAGCGCGGCCCCGACGCGTTCCCCTTCACGGGAAGGAAGGACAGCGCCGAGGGAACGCTCTCCATCACCGACGCGCTGCGCGTCTTCACCATCCGGACGATGGTCGCGGTCAAGGACACGGACGGCAACAAGAAGATCCTCACGGAGATCCTCCAGGAGGACATGTCGAACTTCCTGTCCACCGATTTCATCTTCTGAGGCGTGCGCGCAGCGTGAAGCGAAAAAAACCGGGCATTGCCCGGTTTTTTTTCGTGTGATCCCGGCGCGATGGCACGGACAGGTCCCTCACATGCTGAGCCGCTGGTGGCCGTGGTAGTACTCGTCGCGGAGGGCGCGGACATCGTCGCTCTCTATGTACTCGTCGAAGCGCATCTGCCGGTCGATGACACCCGACGGCGTGATCTCTATGATTCGGTTGGCGACGGTGTCGATGAACTGGTGGTCGTGCGACGCGAAGAGCACCACCTCCGGGAACTGCATCAACCCGTTGTTGAGCGAGGTGATCGACTCCAGATCCAGGTGGTTGGTGGGCTCGTCGAGGATGAGCGCGTTCGCGCCGGAGAGCATCATCCGCGAGAGCATGCAGCGCACGCGTTCCCCTCCGGAGAGCACGTTCACCCGTTTCAGGGCCTCCTCCCCGGAGAAGAGCATCCTGCCGAGGAACCCGCGGACAAAGGTCTCGTCCCTTTCCTCGGAATACTGCCGGAGCCACTCCAGGAGCGAGAGCTCGCTTTCGAAGAAGGCGCCGTTCTCCTTGGGGAAATAGGCCGTGGTGATGGTCTCGCCCCACCGGTAGTCGCCCGCGTCGGGCTTCATGGCCCCCGCGACAATCTCGAAGAGCACCGTCTTCACCAGGCTGTTCTGTCCCACGAAGGCGATCTTGTCGTCGCGGTTCACGGTGAGGCTGAAGTTTTCCAGCACCGGCGCACCCTCGACCGACTTGCAGAGGCCCTCGACTTCGAGCACCATCTTCCCGCATTCCCTCGCCGGCTTGAACGCCACGTAGGGAAAGCGCCGCGACGTGACCGGTATCTCCTCGAGCGTGAGCTTCTCCACCAGCTTCTTGCGGGATGTAGCCTGGCGCGCCTTCGACGCGTTGGAGCTGAAGCGCTCGATGAACGACTGGAGTTCCTTTATTTTCTCCTCCTTCTTCCGGTTCTCCTCTTTCTTCTGCTTCAACGCGAGCTGGCTCGCCTGCGCCCAGAAGTCGTAGTTCCCGGCATAGACGGTGATCTTTCCGAAGTCAATGTCGGCGATGTGCGTGCAGACCTTGTTCATGAAGTGGCGGTCGTGCGACACGACTATCACCGTGTTGTTGAAATTATAGAGGAAGTTCTCCAGCCATGTGACCGATTCCAGGTCCAGGTTGTTCGTCGGCTCGTCGAGGAGAAGGATGTCCGGGTTGCCGAAGAGCGCCTGCGCCAGGAGCACGCGCACCTTCTGCCCGCCCTCGAGCTCCCGCATCGTGCGTGCATGCAGGTCGTCGGCGATTCCCAGGCCGCTGAGGAGCGTCGCGGCATCGGCCTCCGCCTCATAACCGTTCATCGCGTCGAGCATTTCCTCCAGCTCCGCGGCGCGGTGGCCGTCCTCATCGGAGAAATCGTCCTTTTGATAGATCGCGTCCCTTTCACGAAGCACTTCGTGGAGCTTTCCATGCCCCATAATGACGGTCTCCAGCACCGTGAACTCGTCGAAGGCGAACTGGTCCTGGCGCAGCGTGGCGATTCGCTCGCCAGGATTGCACGCCACCTCGCCCTCGTTTGGTTCCAGCTCGCCCGAAAGTATTTTCAGGAACGTGGACTTCCCCGATCCGTTGGCCCCGATGAGCCCGTAGCAGTTCCCCGGGGAAAACTTTATGCTCGCGTTCTTGAAAAGCACCCGCTTCCCGAACGCCAGCGTCACATTCGACACGCTTATCATCCGCGCTTCACCTTTTCTTGAAAATAGTCCGCGGCATGCCGCGCAGGTGCCAGTAATGGCGTACCGACGTTTTTCGGCAACCACAATGCCGCGTATCATCCATAATTAATTCGCGCGGACACACAAGGTTAACAACGGCAGATATTAATCATCCACAGAAGTGGGGGGGTATTATACCCGCGCGGTACAAAACTCATTTCCCGGGGGTAAGCACCGTCCCCGGGGCCTTTCACATCGTACTGCCGCCTGCGCGATGGGCCGGGATCAATGCTTCTCCGGCCGGTTCTCGCGGTAATGCTCGGACAGCTTCACGAAGACATCCCCCTCGTCAAGGTGATGGGGTATCCTCTTCGCGTTCCAGTCCTCGCGGTAGTGCTCGGACATCTTCACGAAGACATCGCCCTTACCAAGGTGGTGGGGTATCGTTCCGGCATCCCGGTCCTCGCGGTAATGCTCGGACATCTTCACGAAGACATCCCCTTCGTCGAGGTGATGGGGTATCCTCTTCGCGTTCCAGTCCTCGCGGTAGTGCTCGGACAGCTTCACGAAGACATCCCCCTCGTCAAAGTGCGGGGGCGCGTTCTTCACGAACCGGTCCTCCCGGTAGTGCTCGGACTGATTCACAAACACGTCACCTTCGTCGATGTGCCTGCTGACATTCATAAAGGGCCTCCTTTTACCCGGCTTCCCGCCTTAAAGATACAGAATCCCAGGGTGAAAATCAAACCGGGAAACCCGCTTCCATAAAATTTCATTGACACTGCCGCCATACAGGACCGATAGTACGGATTGAAACACTAACCACACCACCTGTCTTTCACGAGCGATGCCATGACACTTTCAGACTACCTGCAGAACAATCCCTGGCCGGAAAAATGGCTCACCCAGGGCGCACCCGTGGACTATTTATTCACGTACGATGTCAACGCCTCCGTCGACGGCATCTGGCCTCATCTCACCGACACCTCGGCCATCAACCGCGCGCTGGGTCTTTCGCGCATGAAGTTTTCCGAGAAGGGGGGGCGCCTCTTCGGCGAGAACAGGATGGGCGGCATGCTCCAGCAGTGGGAGGAAGTGCCGTGGGAGTGGGAATACGGCAAGGAGATGCGCGCGGAGCGGATATACTCCCGGGGCATCGCGCGCTACGTGCGGGTGCGCTACGGCCTCGAGCCCGCCCCCGGGAACAGGTGCAGGATCGTCCTCTACCTGGGGTGGATCCCCAGGGACAGGAAGGGGGCGCTCCTCCTGAAGGCAGCGCGCGGCACCGTCGGCAAGCGGTTCGGACGCGTCTTCGCCGAGATGGCCGGAAAGGCGGCGAAACCGGTCGAGTTCTCCATCGCCGAGCTCCCCTCGCTGAAAACCGCTTCGCTCAAATCCGGCACCGACCCGAAGAAGATCGCCGCGATCCATGAAAGGATCCGAGAAGAACTCCCCGGCGTCGACGCCGTGGACAGGTTCATATCGTACATCAACGCCGCCGACGACGGCGAGCTCTACCGGATGCGGCCCGTGGCCCTGGCGCGCGCTCTCCAGCTTGACTTCAACGCCCTGCTGGGCACCATGCTCCACGCCACGCGCGCCGGCCTCCTCAACCTTTCCTGGGACTCGGTGTGCCCCCACTGCCGCGGGGTCCGCGGGCGGACGGAGCACCTCTGGGACATCGCGCCGCGGGAAAACTGCGCCGTCTGCGGGATCGACTTCGACGCCACGGGGCTCAACGGAATCGAGGTTTCCTTCCGCATCAACCCGGAGATAAAGAAGGTCGCGGAGGTGCTCTACTGCAGCGCGGAGCCCTCGAAGAAAGCGCACATCCTCATCCAGAAGCCCGTGCCCGCGGGACAGGTTCGCACCGCCGACCTGTTTTTCGGCGCAGGGGTGTACCGCCTCCGCGTCGGCGGCAGGAAAATGTACAACCTGCTCGAAGTGCGCGAGCTCAACCGGCAGGCGGACATCACCTGGAACGAGAAGGACGACGGCGAGCAGTTCGAGACAGCGCCGGGTGCGGCGCTGCGCATGAAGAACGGTTCCATCAACGACCTCACCTTCATCGTGGAGCGCGACGGCGAGGACCAGGACGCCCTGCGGCCCCGGCACCTCTTCAACTTCCAGGATTTCCGCGATCTCTTCTCGAAGGAGTTCCTGTCCCTGGGACTCTCCCTGGACGTGGGCGTCCAGAACGTGATGTTCATCGACGTCGTCCGGTCCTCGGCGCTCTACAACCGCGAGGGGAACTCCCGCGCTTTCGCGATAATGCGCGCCTTCTTCAGCAAGGGCCACGACATCGCAAAGCGGTACAACGGCGCCATCATCAAGACCATGGGAGACGCGCTGCTCCTCTCCTTCGGCGAGCCGCTGTCGGCGCTGAAGGCCGCGGGCGAATTCACCACCCTCTTCGACGGCACCGACCGCGAGGCCCCGGTGGAGACGCGCATCACCATCAACCGCGGGCCCTGCCTGGCGGTGAACCTGAACAGCTCCATCGACTACTTCGGCCAGCCCGTCAACGTGGTGGCAAAGCTCCAGCAGTACGCGGGCGCCGGCGACATCGTGGTGACGGGGCCGTTCATCGAGGACCCCTCCGTCCACGCGTACCTGTCATCCAAGAAGTTCAATTTCGACAGGTCGAAAAAGGCCGACGTCAAGGGCGTGGGCGAGGTAGCGTACTGGACCATCAGGATGAAGATCAGGCGGCGGCCGGAAAACGCCGCACCACCCGAAGGAGGCACGCCATGAGGACCAGGACGAAACTCGCAACCATCACCCTGCCCCTGCTTCTTCTTCCGTTCATTCTTTTCGCGGACCAGCACCAGGTCCTGAATTCCGGGACCGCGCAGCGTGCCTACGAAATCCTCCGGAAGGCCCAGGCGATCTACTCCTACTGCGAACCCTGCGGCGACTCCGCGCCGGAAAAGATCGGCGTCAACGAAACCGGTTTCGAGGGGCGCGGCGACTCGTTCTCCGTAAAGGTGAACGGGCGCGAGATCGACCTGGCCTATGTCTACGTGAAGAACGGCGAACGCTGGGAGAACCTGGCGCTCCTGCTGGGCCTGGCGACGACCGGCGTATCGCGGGTGCTGGACGGATCGAAGCTTCCGGAAGACCGCGAAGCCGGGAAGGCGACGCGCCAGTCCGATGTGCCGTACCTCACGCAGATAGAGAAAGAAGTGGTGGACGAGTACAACCTGGCGCGGACGAACCCGGGCGCCTACGCGGGATTCATCGCCGAGACGCGCAAGTACTACCGGGGCCGCTACCTGGAGATGCCGGGGCGCGTGCGCCTCATCACCAGGGAAGGCGTCGCCGCGGTCGACGAGGCGCTGCGCTTCCTGGAGGGCGCTGCCGCCGTGGGATCGCTGGAGCCGTCAAAGGGGATGTCCCGGGCCGCGAAGGACCACGTGGAGGACACGGGGCCCCGGGGCTCCGTGGGGCATGGCGGCGGCGACGGAAGCAATCCCTCGTCGAGGATGAACCGCTACGGCTCCTGGCGCAGGACCTCCGGCGAGAACATCGCCTACGGGCACGGCGTCGCCAGGGAGATAGTGATGCAGCTGATAATCGACGACGGCGTCGCCGGCAGGGGACACAGGAAGAACATCTTCAACCCGGCCTACCGCCGCATCGGCGTGGGCTTCGGCCCCCACAGGCAGTACGGCCACATGTGTGTACAGACCCTGGCGGGAGAGTACGCGGAGAAATAACGCGGGGCACGGTGCCAGGGGAACCTTTATTAAAGCGGGGCTGATACCGCCGCGTGAAGAATCGCACCGGCGGACACCAACCGGTCACCCGGTGGCAGCTGCACGCGCCCGCTCCCTGTCGCGGATGATGCCGATAATTTCGCGGACAAAGGCGCACTCGCAGGCGGCGGGACAGGGACGCAGGTCCGATTTATGAAGGCAGTATTCCGGGCATTCCGCGGTGCCCCTCTTGCTCCCGTTGAAGATCTCGCCTTCGTAGAGATCGTAAAACATCCCCGCATGGACCGACAGCGTGGTCCTGCACTCGTGGTTGAAGAGAAAATAACCAAGCTTCAGGTCGGTGAAATCGGCCTGGTATCCCACCAGGGCAACGCGTTCGTCGTCAAGGAAATCCTCACGGTTGTCCCAGGTGGTGCCGCACAGCGTGCATGTCTTGAACATACTCCATACTCCTTTCGCGGGGCGAATATCCCCGGCGGCCAATCATTTCATCATCCTCATGCGGTATCGACATGTAAATAGATATGCCGTTCGATACTCATTCTACCACTCATTTCCGACACATCCCACATTTCAACAAACTATCCAGCATCCTCATCGAGTAGGAGGGGGGCTTGCGCCCCCCGTCCTCTCACACCACCGTACGTACCGTTCGGTATACGGCGGTTCCTACACTGTCAGCCGATTCAGACACAGCCTGTCGACCATTGACACGAGACCAA
>JAGODF010000146.1 GCA_017998375.1 Spirochaetota bacterium | reverse complement strand
GCTTCGTGGCATTCACCCTGGAGGAGCCGCCATTCTTCTCCAGCGACCTCATGGGAAGCATGCAGTACGCGAAAAGCTGCGAAAAGAGGAAGGATCCCATCGACTTCATGATCTGCCTGGAGATGCTGGGCTTCGGCGGACGGTGGGTGAAGCAGAGCTATCCATTCGAGGACATGAGAAAGAACTATCCGTCCTCGGGGAACTTCCTCGCCGTGGTGTCCCTCCCTTCCTCCTCGGAGTTCGCCTACCTCTGGAAGAACACCTGGAACACGCACTCGCGGAAGAAGATACTCGACATGATCGGCCCGTCCTCGGTACCGGGCATAAGCTTTTCCGACCACTACTCCTTCAACAGGCACGGCTTCAAGAGCATCATGCTCACGGACACCGCGTTTTTCCGGAACACGAACTATCACACCGAAAAAGACACCATCGACACCCTGAATTTCCGGTTTTTGAGCTATAATATCTGGTATTCGTACCTGACATTGCTGGATATCGCGAACCGGGAAGTTCTGCCGAATGAAAAAGTCCCTCAAGCTTAAAATATCGGGCATGACCTGCGTAATGTGCTCCCGCGCCGTGGAGCAGGCACTTTCCCGCGTGAAAGGCGTCTCCTCGGTGAAGGTAAGCCTGGCAGACGAGACCGCCTCCCTGGAGTACGATCCCTCCCGCGCCTCGTTCCCCGACATGGAAAAGGCCGTCCGCGGCGCCGGGTACGCCGTGGAAACCGAAAGCGCCAGCCTCCGCGTCGGCGGGATGTCCTGCGTGATGTGCTCCCGCGCCGTGGAAACGTCGCTCAGAAAACTGGACGGCGTCTTCTCGGCCGAGGTGAACTACGCGGCGGGTCGCGCCGTCGTCCGTTTCGACGGACGCGCGGTGACGGAGCGGCAGTTCAGGGAAGCCGTCGAGGAAGCGGGCTACGAGTACCTGGAAACGGTCCTGGACCCGGAGACGGAGAAGAGACGCCGCGCAAAGGACCTGTCGGACAAGAAAATCCGTTTCGTCACCGGCATCATGGCCGGGACGGCCGCCATGGCGCTCATGTTCGTGCCGCGCCTCCTTCCCTTCCCGCTGGAATGGATACTCTTCGTGCTCTCCACGCCGGTGTTCCTGTACATCAGCCATCCGGTCTTCGCCGCGGCGTGGAGGGCGCTCCGCAACAGGAATCTCAACATGGACGTGATGTACGCCATGGGAATGGGCATCGCCTACGCGTCGAGCGTCCTGGGCACCGTAGGCATCCTTCCGCATCACTTCATGTTCTATGAAACGGCGCTTTTCCTGGCGGCCTTCCTGACACTGGGCAGGTACCTGGAAGCGAAGGCGCGGGGCAGCACGTCCGATACAATCCGGAAGCTCATGGACCTCAATCCGCGGACCGCGCACCTGGTCGTCGACGGGGGCATACGCGACATAGCCGCCGGCGAGGTGAAGGAGGGCGATATCCTCCTGGTGAAGCCCGGCGAGACCGTTCCCGCCGACGGCGCCGTGGTCTCCGGCGAGAGCTACGTCGACGTCTCCATGCTCACAGGCGAGCCGGTGCCGGTCCACAAATCGGCGAACGACACCGTGGTCGGCGGGACCATCAACCGCAACGGCGCCCTCACCGTCCGCGCCGACCGCGTGGGCGCAGACACTGTCCTTTCCCAGATCATCCGCATGGTGGAGCACGCGCAGGGCGCGCGCCCGGCCATCCAGCGGCTCGCGGACCGCGTGGTGGGGCTCTTCATCCCCGTGATACTGGCGATAGCCGCGGGATCCTTCGCGGCCTGGTACCTCATCGCGGGAAGCACGCTCCTCTTCGCCGTTTCAGTGCTGATATCGGTCCTGGTGATCGCGTGCCCCTGCGCCCTGGGCCTGGCGACGCCCACGGCGGTCACCGTGGGCATAGGCCGCGGCGCCTCCCTGGGCATTCTCATCAAGGAGGGCGAGGCGCTGGAACTTTCGGAAAAGGTCGATACCGTCGTCTTCGACAAGACCGGCACGCTGACCACCGGCAAGCCTCGCGTCACGGAAATCTTCAGCGAGGGCATTTCCGAGCGCGAGCTGCTGAAATACGCGTCCGGCCTGGAGGGGAACTCGTCGCACCCGCTCGCCGATTCTATCGTGTCCTTCGCGCGCGAGCGCGGGGCGGAACAGGCCGATATCGCATCCTTTGAATCGTTCAGCGGGCTGGGTGTTACGGGTAAGGCGGAGGGGCGCGATATCTGCGCCGGAAGCGAGCGCTTCTTCGACGAAAAGGGCTTCGCGCTTTCCGACATCATGCGCCGCCGCGTCGACGAATTCGAGGAGGCGGGGAGCACCGTGGTGCTCTTCGGCAGGAATCACCGCGCCGTGGGCGCCTTCGCCATAGCCGACGAGATACGGCCGCGGGCGCGGCAGGCCGTCGAGTCGCTGAAGGCGATGGGCACCGGCGTGATCATGATCACCGGCGACAACAGGCGCACCGCTGCCGCGGTGGGCGCGGAGCTTGGAATAGAACAGGTGATCGCGGAAGTGCTTCCGGGCGACAAAGCCGTGAAGGTTGAGGAGCTCCAGCGCTCGGGGAAAACCGTGGCTTTCGTGGGCGACGGCATCAACGACGCCCCGGCGCTCGCGCAGGCGGACATCGGCATCGCGGTTTCCGGCGGCACCGACATCGCCATGGAGAGCGGCTCAATCGTCCTGATGAAAAACGATCTCCTCGACGTGCCTGCGGCTCTCCGGCTGGGGCGCAAGGTACTGCGCCGCATCAGGCAGAACATCTTCTGGGCCTTCGCCTACAACGGAGTGCTGGTTCCCGTTGCGGCCGGCGTCCTCTACCCGGCGTTCGGCATCGTCCTGAAACCGGAACTGGCGGGCCTCGCCATGGCGATGAGCTCCGTCACGGTGGTGACGCTTTCGCTACTACTGAAGAGGTTCGATCCGCGGAAGTGACCTTACAGCTCGCCGTTCGTCTTCATCACCCTCTTGTAATACTCCACCCGGTGCCGGTACGACCGCTCGACAACCGCGTGATACCGGCGCGCCACATCCGGCATCTCCGCGGCGAGGTTGTTCTGCTCTCCCGCGTCGGCGGTGAGATCGTAGAGCTCGGCGGCGCGCCTGTTGTAATTGTAGAGATACTTCCACTTCCCATCGCGCACTCCCATGATGTGGTCCGGCGCGTAGGTCTGGAGCAGCGCCATCTGTTCCCTGCGAGACGACAGCATCGACAGTCCTTCCTGGTCCGGCAGTGCGGGCAGGCCCAAAATGTCCTGCACCGTGGGAAGGATGTCGATATGGCTGGTGATCCCGTTGAAAATCACCGGGTCGTCAAAAAGTTTTTTGTTGTAGATCACGAACGGCACATGCACGTTCTCCTCGTAGATTCCGGTGCGGTGCCGGAAATTTCCCTTGTGCTCCAGAAAAGCCTGCCCGTGATCCGCGACTATGAAAAGAAGCGCGTTCTCCAGCAGGCCCTCCGCTTCCAGCCGGTCGACGAGCATCCCCAGGACCGCGTCTGAAAAGTGGAGCGCGTTGATGTACTTCCGCCTGCAGTCCTCCTCGAACGTGGCGTTCTTCTCCCTGGGTCCCGTGATGATGTACTCTTCGTCCGGATCGGGATAGGGGAAGTGCGGGCTCAACGGACAGTAGACCGCGAAGAACGGCTTCGACCGGTCCTTCTTCAGCGCGCGGACGCTCGGCTCTATCATCGCCCTGTCGTCTATGCCGTAACCCATCTTCCCGTTGTTCGCGGAGGCCTGGCGGAGCTGGTACATCTCGTACACCTCGTCGAACCTGCGCGTCCGGAGGAAGCGTCGCGTGCCGACGTAGCCGAGGGTCCAGGTGTGGAAATAATAATTCCGGTATCCCCGCTCCTTTAAAATCTGCGGCATGATCTTCAGCGGTATATCAGGGTGGTCCCTGATGACGAGCTTGAGCGATTCCGAGTTCTTCACCGCCGCCCCGATATCGAACGGCACCTTGAACACGGGATCGTACGCCGAGGCGAACACCGACAGCTGCGCGTTCGCTGTGAGCGGAAAGTTCGCGTAGTGGTTGCGCGCGACGAACGCGTTCCGCATGAGCCTGTTCCAGTTGGGAACGACGGCCTTCCCGTTCACCTCCAGGTCGAGGTACTTCGCGGGAAACGACTCGAAGAAATAGAGGATGATGTTGTAGTTCCGCCCCCTGGGGATGGCATCGATCTCGGGGTAGACGCGCCCGCTTTCAAGGGACGCGGCGTCGAACCGCATGGAAGCGGGCCCCGGTCCTGTCACGGGTGCAGGCTCCTCCCTGCCGGGATCGTTCGATTTGGAGCATGCCGAGATGGTCAGGAGCAGCGATGCGATCAGCAATGGCATTTTGTTCATGTGGCCGTATCACCCCCATGTGTCTCCGGGCCGGTAAGGCTGCGGCCCGGAACTGATACAGTTCACGTAGTGCGGCAAGCCCCCGGCGTCAATTTTTTTTCTACTTTACACTCTCTTCGGAACCGCCCATACTTGCCTCCACATTTTCTCGAAAGGATGTCACGCATGATACCGATCAAGCGCCTCAATGAACTTTCTCCCCAGGAACTGGACCGTCTCTTCAACCGCTTCGGCGAGGACTTCAGCTCGCTGATGATCAACACCGTAGTCCCCATCGTCAACGACGTGCTGCGGGAGGGCGACGCGGCGGTGAAGCGCTACACGAAGAAATTCGACGGCGTGGAGCTCGCGTCCCTGATGGCGCTGCCGGAGGAGTTTGACAGGGCGCGCGGCCGCGTCGACGCGAACGTCCTGGGCGCGTTCCTGGAAGCGAAGGCCAACATAGAGGAATTCCACTCGCGGCAGAAGAGGGAGACCCTGCGCTACACCCGTGCCGACGGCACCACCCTGGGGGTGATGCACCACGCCGTGGAGCGCGCCGCAATCTACGTGCCCGGCGGCAAGGCGGCGTATCCATCCTCGGTGCTCATGGGCGTCATCCCGGCGATGATCGCCGGCGTGCGGGAGATCACCCTCATTACCCCGCCGACAAAGGAAGGCAGCGCGAACGACCTCGTGCTCGCTCTCTGCGGCGAGCTCGGCATCAAGCGCGTGCTCAAGTCCGGCGGCGCGCAGGGAATCGCCGCGGCGGGCCTCGGCACCGAGAGCGTGTGGAAGGCGGACCTCATTGTGGGGCCGGGGAACATCTACGTCACCGCGGCGAAGACCTATCTCTTCAGCCTGGGCCTCATCCAGATAGACTCGATGGCGGGCCCCAGCGAAGTGCTCATCATCGCCGACGAAAAGACGAACCCGCGCTGGGCGGCCTGGGACCTTCTTTCCCAGGCGGAGCACGAGGAGATGGCCCTCGCGGTGCTGGTCACAACATCGGAAAAGCTCGCGCTGGAGGTGAAGGCGCACGTCGAGGAAGACATCTCTAGCGGGCGCGGGCGCAGCGCCATCAAGAAAAAAGCCATCGCGAACGGCGGGTTGATACTGCTCGTCGATTCAATCGACGAGGCGATAGAATTCTCCAACTCATACGGCCCCGAGCACATGGAGTTCATGGTGGAGGACCCCATGTCCTATCTCCCCCGGATAAAAAACGTGGGTTCGCTCTTCATGGGAAGCCACGCCCCCGTCGCCGTGGGCGACTACTTCTCGGGCACCAACCACATCCTGCCGACGGGCGGCGCAGCGCGTTTCTCCTCCGGCGTCTCGGTGGATACGTTCATGCGCCGGACCACTTTCCAGCACCTGACACCGGAAGCGCTTGAGCGCGCGCGGAAGGCGGTGGGCGTCATGTCGAAGGCGGAAGGATTCGACGACAAACATGGCGGTTCTGTTGAAGCGAGGTTCGAGGGGAAATAGCGATATAAACAATGGGGTCGAAGGAGCGAATCCCCTTGAAAGCCCCCGCAGGGGGTTACGCAATTTTCGCAATAAATACATTATTTTATAATATAATCACAAAATATATCATTTAATTTAATATATATTCATTACAAAATGATATAAAACAAATCCCCACGATCATCCTTCTTTTAAAAAGTATATTATTTTTTTAGTAAGCATGTTGACATTTTATCGGGGATATTTTATGCAGCTCCGGAAGGAGAAAAACATGAAAAAAAGCGGAAGGAATACTAAAAAACAGACCAGGGTGTCCACGAACAACAAGACACTGCAGAAAAAACTCACTCATATCGGCGCGATGATGCAGAAAGCGCGCATAAAGCGCGGCCTTTCTATTCCACAGCTTTCTGAAAAATGCGGCGTTGCGGTACCCCAGATTTACAAGATCGAAAGCGGTTCGAACTTCACCCTGAAGACTCTTCTCAAGGTGAATGGAGCCCTTCGCATAAAGATAACGCTGTAAGGTCGTATACCTGCTGCCTGTAGGGATCAGGGACCGCTCCGGACGGTAAATTTCTTCGTTCCTATTGTCTCCCTGTCGATTGATATCCGCGCGGTCCAATCCCCCCGGGGATTGGGGATTTTCGCCAGGTCCACGTCCGTGACGGCCTGCCACCATCCTTTTTTCATTGTCCAGTCATACTTCAGGACCGGGACGGGATTGCCGTCCCGGAAAAAGTCCACCTGTATCCTGTGGTCGCGCCTCGCGTACAGCGGCACGTAGATCATGACCTTGTCCTTTGGAGCAAAGGAACTGCCGATATCCACCGGCCGGTTGTCCACGCCCTTCTTGCAGAGAACAACATCCTCGAAATGCACCAGGGGCATTTTCTTTTTCGCGGACACACCCGTGTCCTGATAATAGTATCCCTTCTCAAGAACCTCACGGTCCGCGTAATCGGTGGCGAAGTCGACGGGGATGGTCGTGCTTCTTTTTCCGTCGAGCGGCCTTGACACCGCGAAATGCAGGTGGGGCGATTGGGAATATCCCACATTGCCGGAAAAGGCAATCACGTCACCGGTATTCACCCGGTCTCCCTCCTTCACCGACGCACCGCCCTTCTTTATATGCGCGTACTGAGCGATTGACCCGTCGTCGTGGAGCACCAGGACGAGGTTGTTTTTATCAAGATATTCCCTCCTGAACCCGCCGCCATCATGACGGTCGATAACTTGTATAACGGTGCCTCCCCTCGCCGCGCACACCGGCGTGCCCTCCGGCATCAGCCAGTCTATCGAGTAGGCATGCGCGCCGTGGTGGGTGGGCGCATCGTTGAACGCCTGGCACACCAGGAAACGCTTCCCCTTCTCGTAGGGAAGGCCGTACACGCGCGTATCATCACCCTTTTTATCGAATGATCCATACTGCCAGTACCAGGTGAGCTTCGTGTCCCAGCGCCTGCCGGTATCGAGTATCGTAAACGATATCGCCTTTATTTTTCGCGCCCCCCCGCACACCATGGTCAGCGGCAGCGCGTTATGGCTCTTCAGGTTTTCCGTCCTGCCCGTGTGTTCGAGTGTCACAGTGGTCAGCACGCTTTCGTAGGGGAATTTATTGCGCAAGTATATATCGACCAGGCTGCCGTTCTGTTCGTACACCTGGCATACGCCCCTGTCCCCGGCGCAGTATTCTTTTTCCCAGTCGGCAGCAGAGGCGAATTGCGGAATTGATGCCAGCACCAGTATTGAAAGAAAACATAGTGCCACTCCCGTTCGAGTCATATTGAACCATCCTCCCCGAGCATCTGTTTTTCGAATAGTTGCTTACAATATATCATGCCACTCACGTCGCACGCGATAAATATTTCGGATAATAGCGTTATTAAGCGATAAAATCTTACGGTACTGAAAATAACAATAAATCACTTGCCATATATGACAGATGGAGCTATACTACAAGTACATCGTCCATGAAAGCTCTTTCCCGCCTCAACAAAGGATATGATCAATCACTGATTGTATACAACAATAATTAATACGTGAATGGAGGTCATGCAATGCCGGACAGGGGTACATCGAAAAAATTAACAAAAATTGAGGGCGGGGAAACCGAAACGCGCTCATTCGTTCCCACCGCTGAAAGCAAGGGGCAGGCGACGAAATTCAGGATCATAGCTGTCCTTTCCTGGCTTGTCGCCATCGGTATTGAAGTGTTCGCGATCATTCTATTGCGGAAGCCGCCCATCGTCATGTGGCAGCTTATCGCCCTCATCGCGGGCGCGCTGGTTTTCGCGATCATCGGCAACCTGCTCTGGAAAAAGGCGAACAGGTTCGATCCCGCCTCGGAGCGGGACAGGGTCAGGTTCTTCGTCCAGAACCAGCTGGGCGCGATTATCAGCATCATCGCCTTCCTGCCGCTCGTGATACTCATCTTCACGAACAAGAACATGGACGCGAAGCAGAAGGGCATCATCGGCTCCGTTGCCATCGTCGCCATGCTGGCCGCGGGGATCACGGGCGTCGACTTCAACCCGCCGTCACAGGAGCAGTACGCGGCGCAGACGGCGCGCGTGGAGCAGCTGATGAACAAAAACCACGTGTTCTGGACCAAGTCGGGGACGAGGTTCCACCTCTATTCCGACTGCTACCGTATCAACACCAAAAGAACCGATGAGATCTTCGAGGGCACCGTCGCGAAGGCGCGCGAATTGAAGAACATCAACACACTCTGCAGCACCTGCGAGGTACGGGCGTCAAAAGAGAAGGGAATACAGGTGGACCAGGCCATCCAGAAAGAGGCCGAGCAGGCAGTCGAACCGGCGACCAAAGAAGGCGAAGCGCAGCAGTAAAAGAACGACTGCACATGCATTGCACAGAAAGAGGCTGTTCGGAACGAACAGCCTCTTTGTATTTATACAGTGAACACGGTACCACCACAGGCTGGCGGCAGGCTCGACCATGATAGCATCAAAAATATACATATGTTATTGGAAAACGGTTGCGTAATAATTCAAACTTTATTACATATTACACTACACAGTTTCCATTAAGCTTTAAATGCGTATTCTTGAGGACCCATGAAGAAACCGACCGTAATGCTTCTCATCATCGGAATAATGACACTCACCCTCACGATGGAAACCCGCCCTGAAGTGATCTTTCTGAAAGACGGCTCCCTTGTTCACGGGAGAGTCACTCAAGACGCGGCTGAATACATAACCGTGCGGAAGGAGGACAATAAAACAGAAAAGATCCTCCGGAAGGAGATCATGCGGATACTCTATACGAAGCTCAACATGGGCAAGATCTACATCCAGAAACGAGACGGAAAGGGATTTACCGCCTTTATCGTGGACGAAGACCAGGAGAGCTACACGTTCCGCAAGGATTTACACAGTCCGGCAGAGTTCTCTTTGAAAAGGGCCGACGTTCTCTTCATTGCCGACAGAAACCCATCCGGTCTGAAGGGGGAGGCGGAAACGGACAGGACCCGGCTGGAGTGGTTCCCGTCGTACGATCCCATGAAGCACTATAATGTCTATATTAAGAAAAAGAACGAAATCTTCGCCCTGGCCGACAGCTCGAAAAAACCCAACATCGTGCTCCGCGGTCTTTCGAGCAACACCGAGTATGTGGCGAGGGTGACCGGCGTGGATATGGAG
>JAGODF010000145.1 GCA_017998375.1 Spirochaetota bacterium | reverse complement strand
GTCCACCTCTGCGCGCACGAGTTCCATGAGATAGGTGATGTTGTCAATCTTCCTGCCGAGCGAATCGTTCCTGTCCATGGAGTACCTCCCGAGTTCCGGTTATTGCGAGGTGTTGTAGTAGTAGGCATTTATTTCATTAATTGTTAATACTTGGTTAGGAGATCCCGTCATTGTGATTGTATCTGAAGCAGTAATTCGTATAATATTATTTGAATTTACTGGTTCGAATGTTAAAGTAATGTTATTATCACTGTCATCAATAACTGAATAAGTCGTTGTATCAACTTTTGCCTTAATAGAGAAGCCATTTAATCCTTTAGTTAATGTTATTGGAGAAGTTGGGATGGAGGATGCTTCAAAATATATTTTAATATTTAAACCGGAATTATCAGATGGGTTTCCATCAGAATCGATAGAAATTGAAACATAATTCACACCGTTAACAGAACCTCTATATACAACGGCATATATTCCATCTGGCCCACCGGCAAAACTAACATCGTAATTTGTATTCATCGTCGTCGTAGTCAAACTCCCGGGCTGCAGAATATAATCCCCGCTGCCGCTGGAACTCGACCCGCCACCGCAACTCAAGGAAAAAAGCACCAGACCTGCTACTACTAAAAGCTTCTTCATCTATCGTCTCCGCATGAGAAGATGGAATATCACAATAATTACGAATTTACTGTCTGACATTGTGTTATTATTGTCAATAGATTTATAGGAACAGGACGTCAAACCGATGTTACATACCCGGATAACGTCGCTTCAGGGCCCGGCAAGCCAAACGAAAGGGCGGATCACTCCGCCCTTTCGTTCTTCTTCTTTTCAGGTTCGCGATCCAGCGAACATGAGGGAGACATTCAGGTGGGAACTCCCATCTTCGGGAGCAGCCATCCGTTGAGAATCACCCATCCCCCGATTATCAGGAGGTATATCCAGATAGAATCCATTCGCCCTCCCTAGCAGGAATATCCTGTGTCGATGAAAAAACCCGACCCGTACTTGCTCGTCTGGAAATCTATTTTCAGCGGGCGTCCCCTTTCCAGGAACTTCCGAATTTCATCATCCAGAAGCACGTCTATCTCGTTTTCTTTTACCAGTGTGTCTTTCGCGTTTTCCGACTCATCCAGAGTCAGCCCCAAACGGGGACCTCCTCACCCCACCCCGTTTATGACGAGTCGCAGGGCCGGTTTGGCAAAATCGCTTTCCTTCATAATGGATACAAGCTGTTCTTTCGCGGAATCTGAAATTGTCAGTTTCATGCCATCTCCTTTGCAGTTGTATAATATTTTATAATATACTTAAATACTGTATTTTTGTCAACCTTTTTTCTGGCTTTTTTATCCGCCTCCCGTATTCTGCGCGAATATTTGGCGGGTATATGAATCCACATGGCACCCTGTGGGCCATGTGGATTCACGACTGCGCGGGAATGCCAGGGGGCTGAGATTAGCCGCCCCTTTTGACGGGCCCTTTATTTCCGATAGACTATATCGAGCACGTCCTCGAAATAGTTCACGAAGCGCGCGTCGATACCCTTCTTCACGTGCGCCGGGAGCTCGTCGAAGTCCTTCTTGTTCTCCAGCGGGAAGATTATGGTCTTCACACCCACCCGCTTGGCGGCCAGCGTCTTCTCCTTCACCCCGCCGATGGGCAGGACCTTGCCGGTGATGGTGAGCTCGCCGGTCATGGCGACGTTTTTCTTTATTGCGCGATTGGTCGCCAGGGAATAAAGCGACAGCGCCATGGTGATGCCCGCCGAGGGCCCGTCCTTGGGAGTGGCGCCGGCAGGCACGTGCAGGTGGACGAAGTGCGTCTCGAAGAGGTCCTCCGGGAACTTGAACTGTTTCGCGCGGGAACTCACGTAGGTGTAGGCTATCTCGGACGACTCCTTCATAACGTCGCCCAGCTGTCCCGTCTGCTTGAAGCCCTTCGCCTTCGAGGGCTTCATCGTTGACTCGATGTAGAGCGTGGCGCCCCCCATGCTGGTCCAGGCGAGGCCCATCACCACCCCCGGGATCCGTTTCAGGTACTGCGACTCGTCCTGGAAGCGCGGCTTGCCCAGGAAGTCCTCAAGGTTGGCGGGCGTCACCGTGACGGCGCGCGTGTTGCCCTCGGCGTGTTTCCTCGCCGCCTTGCGCATGATCTTCCGCACGGAGTTCTCCAGGCTGCGGACCCCGGCCTCCCTGGCGTACCCGTCTATGATCTTCTTGAGGGCGGCGGCGTTGATATCGACCTGGCCCTTTTTGAAGCCGTGCTCCGCCAGCTGCTTCGGTATGAGGTACTTCTTCGCGATCTGGAGCTTTTCCTCGAGGATGTAGCCCGAGAGCTTCATCACCTCCATGCGGTCCAGGAGCGGCAGGGGGATGGTGTCCATCTGGTTCGCCGTAGCGATGAAGAGGATGTTCGACAGGTTGAACGGCACGTCGAGATAATGATCCAGGAAGTTGGAGTTCTGCTCCGGGTCAAGCACCTCCAGGAGCGCCGACGCGGGATCGCCCTGGTAGCTCATGCCGATCTTGTCGATCTCGTCGAGCATCACCACGGGATTGGCACTGGCCACCTGCTTCAGGCTCTGGATGATCTTCCCCGGCATGGCTCCGATGTACGTGCGCCGGTGCCCCTTGATCTCCGCCTCGTCGCGCATGCCGCCCAGGGAAAAGCGGAAGAACTTGCGGTTGAGCGCCTCGGCCACGGACTTCCCGATGGAGGTCTTCCCCACCCCGGGAGGCCCCACGAAGCAGATGATGGAGCCAGTGAGCCGCCCCTTCATCTTCCCCGTGCTGATGAACTCCAGTATGCGCTCCTTGATATCATCCAGCCCGTAATGGTCGCGGTTGAGGATGCGGCTCGCCTTGCGGATGTCGTAGTTGTCATCGGAATATATGCCCCAGGGGAGCGACGTCAGCCAGTCCAGGTAGTTCCTGCTCACGCCGTACTCCGCGGAATGGGGCTCCAGGACCCTCAGCTTTTCCAGCTCCTCGTCGAAGCGCTTCTTGGCGTCCTCGCTGAACTTGAGCTTCGACGCCCTTTCCGAAAACTTCTCCACCTCGGAGGTCTTCTCGTCCTTCTCGAGTCCCAGCTCCCTCTTGATCTCCTTGAGCTGCTCCTTGAGGAAAAACTCCTTCTGGTTCTTCGCGATCTTTTCCTCGATCTGCTTGGTGATCTTTTTCTGGAGCTTGGAAAGCTCCAGCTCCTTTTTCAGAAGCTGGAGGACCCTCTCCACGCGCTTCTTCACGTCGAAGATCTCGAGTATTTCCTGAAGCTCCGTCGACTCGGCCGAGGTCATGGATGCGACGAAGTCGGCGAGGCGCCCGGTATCCTCCGCGGTGAAGCGGTTCATGAACAGCTTCAGCTCCTCCTGGAAAAGGGAGTTGGACTTGATGAGGTCCTTCACCATGGAGATGATCGCCATGGAATAGGCCTTGGTCTCCATGACCGGAAGCGTCTCCTCCATGTGGTGCGACACCTGCCAGCGGATGACAGGCTCCTCCTGCAGAGCCCTGACGATGGAGAATCGCTTCAGCGCCGATACCATCACCTGTATGGTGGTGTCGTCTATGGGGGCGATTTTCAGCACCTTCACGGAAACCCCCACCTGGTAGAGCGCTTCGGTGGTGTTCGGATTATCGCCGGGGTTCTTGACCATCACCACCCCGCCTATCTTCGTATTGGAGTCCAGGATTTCCTTAACCGTGTTGAGCATTTTCTCCCCGGAAAGGACAAGGGGTATCATCATGCCTGGAAACAGCGGCCTGTGGGATATCGGCACTATCGGCAGGAATTCCGGTATCTGTTCCGAAGGAACGATGAGTGTTGTTGCTTCCGGGTTCTGTCCGTTTTCCATGTCATTCACCATCTGATATTGATGCGAACATCGCGTCCGTGAACAATTATCCGGCCGGCGAGGCTGTATTACAATAAATTTTTCACCCGGCGCGCGTCCGTTGCGGCGCTATAAGTACTTGACTTTTTTCCGAAATATGCTCATTATACTCACCGGTCCCGACGCGGGCGAATCACCCGGAAACCGCGGCACCGGAACAGGGAGGCAGCCTTGAAAAAACATGCGATTCTCATCCTGATGACGGTCCTGATATCAACCACCGCCTACGCGAACATCTATGCGGATTTCAACGGCGCGTACACCCAGGCGGGGGACCTGGAGAACCAGCCGGGCATTGGTTTAACCCTCGCGTTTTCAATCCATCCCAATTTTAATTTCTTCGCCAGGACCATCTACGGTACGGTCACGAAGGACCCGAATACAGTCGACGAAATCGAGTATTCCTACATGCTCATGACGGGCGGCATCCAGTCTGTCATGAGGATACGGGAAACACCCTTTTTCTGGACGGTAAGTCTCGGCCTCGGCGCGGCGGACGGCGAGGCGGAACAGAATTATACCGGCATGCACGCCCAGGAGAACGGGTTTGCCGTCGCCCTCTGGGCCGGTCTGCTCGCCCAGGCGACCCAGCACATCTCCGCGTACGTCGAGGCGGGATACCACTACCCATTCTATAGCGAGGACCTCGAGGATGCCAGTGTCAAGGGATTCCAGGTCCTGCTGGGAGTGCGCATCACCGTCTGGGGAAAGAACCGTTCACTCTTCGACGGATACTGATACCGTCCGTTATGCCAGGCCGAGGGCAATCCCGCCCCGGTACACAGAGAAGCATATCAGCCATGTAATAGCGACGTTGTACACCACGGAGAAGGCGGCCCACCGCCACCCGATCTCCCTGCCAATCACCACAATGGTCGCGATGCACGGGATGTAGAGCAGGACGAACAGCATGTAGACGTAGGCGGCAAGGGGGGTGATACGATATTCCGGCCGTCGGAGCGCCTCCTCCAGGCCCGATGAATCGGCGGCATAGAGGACTCCCATGCTGCTGATCACCACCTCCTTCGCCACGATTCCCGTCACCAGGGACACGCCCATCTGCCAGTTGAAACCCAGCGGCTCGAAAACCGGCGCCAGGACATTTCCGAACTTCCCTATCGCCGCGTGGCTCAACCGATCCTTCTGGTGCGTGCGCTGCAGCGCGGCGCGCTCCGCTTCCGTGCCCTGCCCCGCTTCGAACGCGGCCACCTCGCGTGCGTGCCTCTCCTCCATGGCTCCGGACCTGGGGTACTCGCCCAGAACCCATATGATCACGGAGAAGATCAATATCAGCCCCCCCATTTTTTTGAGGTACTGGGACGAGCGGTTCCACATGTGGAAGAGGATGCTCCGCGCCGAGGGCATCCGGTAGGGAGGGAGCTCCATCACGAATGGGGAGGATTCGCCCTTGAAGAAAAGGAGTTTCAGAACTTTCGATGATACGAACGCCAGGAGCACCCCTGCCAGATAGAGGGAAAGTATGACGAGGCCCGCGTGTTGTGCGAAAAACACCCCGGCGAAGAGCACGTAGACCGGCAGCCGCGCGGAACAGCTCATGAAGGGGTTGATGAGCACCGTGATGATGCGGTCCCTCCGGTTCTCCAGCGTGCGGCTCGCCATGATGGCGGGGACGTTGCAGCCGAAACCCATGATGAGCGGAATGAACGACTTCCCGTGTATCCCCAGCTTGTGCATGATCTTGTCCATGATGAACGCGGCGCGCGCCATGTAGCCCGTGTCTTCCATGAGGCTCACGCCCATGAACAGGATGAGGATGTTGGGCAGGAACACCACCACCCCGCCGACGCCGGCGAGTATCCCCTCGGTGACCAGCCTCCGGGCGGGCCCTTCGGGCGCCAGCGCGGTGACCATACCCGACAGCCAGTGGACGGCCCTTTCGATGAGGTCTTTCGGGTATTCGCCCAGAACGTAGGTCGCCTGGAAGAGCAGGAACAGGAAGACCAGGAGGATGGGATATCCCAGGTAGCGGTTCATCAGGACGCGGTCTATCCGCTCGGAAAAATCCGGCGCCAGGGGCTCCCCCCGGGTCACCGTCTCCATCAGCAGGCCGGTAACAAAGCCCTGGCGCCTCTCGGCAAGCAGGACCGCGGCGTCGTCTCCGAGCTTTTTCTCGATGATCTCGCGGGACCTGTCGGCCCGTGCGGTGATGTCGGCGAAGTTGGGAAACTCAATGAGCTTTACCCGCACGTCCGCGTCGTTCTCCAGGAGGCGCAGTGCGAGCCAGCGGGTGGAGTACCTCCGGCGTATGCCGACTTCCCTCCAGATGGTCTCCTGGACCCTGCGCACCTCGTTCTCGATGTCGGGACCGTAGTCTATGTGGATGTGCCGAACCTTATCCGACTTCTCCTCGGCCACGGTCACCACAGCCCCCAGAAGGGCGGCGATGCCCTCGTTGCGGACGCCGACCGTGCTAACGACGGGCATGCCGAGGAGCGTCCCCATCCTGTCCATGTCGACATTCAGGCCCTTGTTCCGGGCCTCGTCGTACATATTGAGGACCAGCACCACCTTCACGCCGATATTGATAAGCTGCGTGGTGAGGTACAGGTTCCGCTCCAGGTTGCCCGCGTCCACTATGTTGACGATGACATCGGGCTGGTCATGGATGATGTAGTTCCGCGCAACTATCTCCTCCATGGAATACGCGGAAAGGCTGTAGATGCCCGGCAGGTCCACGATGCGCATCCGGTAATCGCGGTAGCGGCAGGTCCCTTCCCGTTTCTCGATGGTGACACCGCTCCAGTTCGCCACCTTCTGGTGGGCGCCCGTCAGTGCGTTGAATATCGTGGTCTTCCCGCAGTTGGGATTGCCGATGAGCCCCACCCGGATTTCCTTGACTGGCTGCGTCATACCGCTATCCCGCGACCGGCCTTGCGATGATGGTATTCGCCTCCTCGACCCGGAGGGAGATGTTGTATCCCTTGATTTGCACCTGGAGCGGATCCTTGAAAGGCGCGTATCTCACCAGCGTGAGCTTCTCCCCCCGGCGGAATCCGAGCTCCACCAGCCTTTTTTTCAGCGCGCCCTCCGCCTCCAGCCTGACAATCGCAACGGAGGATCCCTCTGGATACTCACTTAACGGTTTTTCCTCCATGAGGGCGATAAGGTCGTCCCTCCAGGGGCCGTCGGCTGCGCCGGATTTCATGAATTCCACGAGCTTGTAAATCTGGCGGCAGGTGTCCGGCGTGAGGTGGTGCTCGATCCTGCAGGCCTCTTCCCCGGCGATGCTTTTGTCTATCCGCAACACCTGCTGGAAAAAGTCCGAGAGGCAGGAATGCCTGCTGTAAACCTTATCGGCAATCTCCCTCCCCTCGTCGGTGAGGTCCACGTACCCGTACTTCTGGTACACGATGAGCCCTCGATCGTTCAGTTTCTGCAGCGCCGAGGTGACGCTGGGCATCTTCACCTTGAGCTCCCGCGCGATATCCTTGACACGCACCACCCTGTTTTCCCTGGAAAGAACGGCGATTGTTTCCAGGTAGTCTTCCATCTTGGGCGTGAGGTCCGTATCCTCGAAGGGATTGGTCTTCCGGTTTATGCTCTGTTGTTTTGTGTTCATGGTCATATGCACTTGACGGGCGGGAACTATCCGGCGTTCCCGCCCCCCGGCATTCTGTGGAATTTTAGGATTGCAACTCCAGAAAAAGATCATACATAATATAAACGAGGTAAGATTATTCAGTTCAAATAATTATATTAGATAAATCTAATTCAAGCACAAAATCTGATGTACATCCGAAAAAACGCGGGGATTACTCAAGCTTTTTCGCGCGCCGCTTCTGGAGGGGATACACCGTTTCGTTGAGCTCTATGATACGGAGGTCGGCTTCGTTGACAGGCCTGGCGGACGCCACCAGGGTATCGGATTCAGACACCTTGAGTATGATTTTGGACTTGCGGGAGTCACCGCGGGAATCCCCCTGCCCGACGTTCTTGTACAGGACCAGCAGGTCATCCGCGCGTACGCCGTCGAAAAGGCCCAGGTTCACGATAACGTCCTCGTCGTTGATTTTCAAAACGCGTCCCTGGTAGGGAATGTAATCGTATATGCGCCGCGCCGCACGAAGCACGAGCTTCTGTAGGTTGTCGTGCCCCGATTCGGAAACGTAAAAATCTCCGATGATGACGCCGTTTTTGAAGTTGAGGATCTTGAAACTGGTCGAAAGGAAATAGTTCCCCTCGTTGTAGGTCCCGAACACCACGTAGTCGATTTTCCGCAATCCGCCCCGGCCGACCAGCTCGCCGATCTTCTCCATGTTTCTCTCGAGGTAGTCGTCCTCGACGAAGACCGTACCGGACAACGGCTTCCTTTCACGGATACCCACGGTGGACATCCTGCCGAACTGCTGGAGCGCGAATGTGAGCTGGTTGGCGATAACCCTTCCCGCGTCGAAGTGCGCGGACACCGTACGCTCCGGGTTGAAATCGAGCACCAGGACTCCCGGGACATCCCTCTCCGGTTCATCCGGGGAGAAGCCGGCGCGATGATAGAGCCGTTCCCGCCGCTTGATTACCGCGATATTCAGGGCATCCTGGTAGTTTTCATCGGGGAAGATGCGCGCCAGGTCCTTCAGTTCGTCCAGGTAGAACCTGTAATAGTCCTGTGTAAGATAGTAGTCCTTGAGTATGTTCCGCGCCTCCTTCCTCAGGGGATTCAGGAGGATGGATCGACGCAGGTGGAAAATCGCCTGGTCCGAGAGGCTGCTCTTCATCCGGTTACCGGCCTTCTCGAAATGCTTCTCGCCCAGCATGGCACGCGACGGGTTGCCCGACTTGTACTCGTTTTCCACGAGGAAGTCCTCGAAGCGCGCCTGTATCATGCTGTCGTAGGGAAAGGAGCGGTACACCGAGGAAAAGGTTCTGTATGCCTGGTCGAGGTCACCGGCGTTTTCGTGGGCGACCGCCAGGTTGTAGCGCGGTATCATGCTCCCGGGAAAGGCGTCGCGGGCGCGCGTGAACTGCTCCACCGCAGCCGCGTGATCACCCTTGAGAAGGGAGATGAAGCCGAGATATCTGCTCGCTGAAAAGCTGGCCGGCTGCTTGCTCAGTGCATTGTTGAACTCCGTAACGGCGTCGGAAAGGTAATCGGAATCCCCGGTTTTCATGTAGCGGGCCAGCTGCAGCATCCCGTACTTCACGTACCCGTCGGGCTTTTCCGTATCCGAATTAATGGCTTTTTCCACCAGGGCCTTCGCCTCGTCAAAACGCTTTTCCTGGCCCTTTAATTCCGCCATGAGGAGGAGCGAATCATAATGAAAGGGGTTGATTCTGAATACCGCGGCAAGCTTCCGCTTTGCCCAGAGGTCCTTGCCCATGCCGTGGTAAAGCGAAGCGATCCCGTAATGGGCATCGGTGTTGTCCCCGGAAATGGACGCGGCCTTTTCAAAAGCGGAGAGCGCGTCTTCGAAACGGCCGGTGCCGGTCATGGCGAAGCCGATACCGGTGAGGGCCTCGGCATTGTTCCTGTCAAGCCGGAGCGCCTTTTCGAAAAGCTTCAGGGACTCGTCGTATGCCTCGGTCTGGAGATATGCCTTCCCCAGTCCGACGAGGGACTCACGGTAGTTTGGATTGCGCTGGAG
>JAGODF010000144.1 GCA_017998375.1 Spirochaetota bacterium | reverse complement strand
CCGTTGTCGTCACCGTTCACTTCTCACGGTTCACGAAGAAACTCTCCGCGTGAACCTAATGGATTCCCGCCTGCGCGGGAATGACATAGTGCCGTTACCCTCCGTGCCTCCGTGCCTCCGTGGTTGCCGTTCAGCTTTTGCTTTTCTATAGGTACTTATAAAACGCGAAGAGCTTTCGTGCGCGCAGGTAATTGATATCATCCATGTTCGCGTCGGCCTCCTTCTCGAAGGAGATGTCGATGATTGCGCGGTAATGGTTTTTTCCCCGCAGGCGGCCGGCGCAGTATTCCACCAGGTACCATATGTAGAATGGAAGGATGAACAGTTCCAGCTGCTGGCGGAGGTGTATCATCTCATGGCGGAGGATGCGGTCGCGGTATTCGCCCGCGGGTATATCGCGCCGGATGATGACGAAAGGAAAGAGCGCCAGGCCCAGGATGCCGTCGGACCCCAGGGTGAGGATGCGGATCAGCCGGGTGCTGGAGATGGTCACGGGCGCTACTCCGCCCCGGATTCCCGCGCGGCCTCCTCGCGGAAGTCGCCGGCGGGAGGCACGCCGGATGTGTCGAAGAAATCCGCCAGGTGGGGATAGTGGGCGCGGGATTCCCGGACCATCGTCTCGAAGGGGAAGTCGTCGAAGGCGCCGTAGTCGCGCACGTACTCCATGTGCTTCCTTCCCGCCCGGTCCAGGGGATGGAAGATGGAGTCGGCGGTGCCGTCGAACTCCAGGGGGCGGATGCCGAAGCGCTCGCAGAGCGCAGCGTCGAAGGCGGGGGTGGCCTTCACCCACCTGCCGTCCAGGCGGAACAGTACGTAGCCGTGAAAGACGAAGAGGTCGGTCTTGAGGAGGTCCCGGAGCCTCTGCGTGGAGAGGTGGTTGACGACATTTGCGAATCCCAGGCGGCAGGGGACGCCCAGTGAGCGCGCGGCCGCGGCGAGGAGGATAGCCTTCTGGACGCAGAAACCCTCGCCCAGCGAGAGCGTGAAGCTCGCACGGTACTCGGTCCTCTTCATGGTGAAGCGGTAGGGATTGTAGCGGATCCCGTCGCGGACGGCGTAGTAGAGTCGTATCGCCCTGTCGCGGTCCGTGTCCGCACCGGCGGCGCTCCGCGAGGCGAAGTCCCGCACAGAGGGAGTATCGGCGTCCAGGTAGTATGTCGCGGCGGTGTAGTCGTTCATGGCGGCGTTCCGGTATCAGCCTCCTGCGCCGCTTCCCGCCGGTCAAGAGATAAACGGACCGTATCGCACATGAAAAAAAACGCGTTTCATTCAAAAAAAATTTAACGCGCGCGCTCCGGGAATCGTACTGGGGGGTGAGAACATCAATAAAAGGAGATGCGTATGACAAACTTCAATTCGGCGACCATCGAGGGGTACCTGGCGCAGGACCCCCGGGTCAGGGAGACCAAGACGGGCAAGCAGGTCTGCACCTTTGCCGTGGCGATGAACCATTTTTCCGATCCCGATTCATCGCCGCGGGTGTCGTTCATCGACATCGAGACCTGGGACAAGCTCGCGACCAACTGCTCGAAGAACCTGGCGAAGGGCAGAAGGGTCATCGTGCACGGGAAGCTCCGGCAGGACCGCTGGGAGGGCAAGGAAGGACGCCCCCAGAGCAAGATCCTTGTCGTGGGGCGGGAGGTCCAGTTCCTGGACCCGGTCCACAGGGAGGGAGCGGCGGCCCCGGCGGAGGTGAAAGTCTCGTAGGGAGTGAAGGTCTCATTTTAGCGGGAAGTACTTGATTTGAGGGTTCATGTTAACTTTTGACATAGCCCCGGGCGCCCCACCCATTGGCGTCCCGGGGATTTTTTTTCAGAAAGTATCCCGACTTGCCGGTACGGAATCGATCCGGAACCGCGCGCACGGGGTAGAAGTGAAAATATTTATTGCTTTTCAGCTCCCGGAAGGTATGATTTATTAGGTACGATGCGGCAGGCCGTATCGGGCCGCCTGTCACCGTGCAGTGCGGTAATCCTGAACCGATGGAAAAGCCAAGGGCGCACATTCTGCTCGTTGAGGACGAGGCGATCGTCGCGCACGATCTCGCCGGCGTTCTCGCGTCGAAGGGGTATTCCGTCATCGGCACCGTGGCGCGCGGCGAGGAGGCCGCCGACGCGGTGAAGAGGCTGGCGCCGGACCTGGTGCTGATGGACATCGCCCTGGCGGGGAAGATGGACGGCATCGCGGCGGCCTCCGCCATCGGCGCTATCTCCGACGTACCGGTTATCTTCCTCACCGCCCACAACGACGACGCCACCCTGGAGCGGATAAAGTCTACGGTGCCCTACGGCTACCTGGAGAAGCCGGCCACCCCCGGCGATCTCTACTCGTCCATCGAGATCACGCTGGCGCGGTACGACGCGGAAAGGCGGATACGGGAAAGCGAGGAGCGGTACCGATCCTTCGTGGAGAACTTCCAGGGCATCACCTTCCAGGGGACGTTTGAATTCGTCCCGGTGTTCTTCCATGGCTCCGTCGAAGAGCTCACGGGTTACCTCGAGGAAGATTTTTTGCGTGGAAAGCCGCGCTGGGACCAGATAGTGCATACCGACGACATGCCGCTGTTAACCGTGGATTCCGACTTGATACGCAATCAGCCGGGCTACAAAACGCATCGGGAATACCGTATCATCCGAAAGGACGGGACGGTGAGATGGGTCGATCAATATTTACAAAACGTCTGCGACGCGTCAGGCAGACCGGACCATGTGAGCGGCATAATCCTTGACATCACCGGGAGGAAATCGGCGCAGGAACTTATCGTCCTGAAAAACAGGGAACTGGAAAGAGTGAACCGGGAGCTCGCCGGCACCATCGAGGAGCTGGAGGCGACGAGCGAGGAGTTCGAAGCGCAGAACCGTGTGCTCCTCCAGTCGCGCGCCGACCTGGAGAAGAGCGAATCGTACCTGAAGGGAATTTTCCGCGCGGCGCCCGTGGGCATCGGTATCGTTGATGAACGCCGGTTCGTCATGGTAAACGACGAGTTCCGGAAAATGACCGGGTACGCGGAAGAAGAGCTCATCGGGAAGAGCTCGCGCATGCTCTATCCAGACGACGCGGAGTTCGCGCGCGTGGGAACGGAAATTACAACGCAGATCGCCGGCGGGGGAATGGGAACGGTCGAAACCCGCTGGATGCGCAGGGACGGCACCGTCATTGATATCCTTCTGCGGGGGACAAGCCTGGAAGGTCGCGGAACCGCAATGAGCATAAGCACCTTCGCGGTGCTTGACATCACCGACCGGAAGCGCACGGAGGAGGATCTCCTCCGCTTTTACGAGATACTGGAGCAGACCAGCGACTTCGTTTCCTACTCTACACCAGACAGAAAGGTGCGGTATATCAACAGGCCCGGCCTTAGAATGCTTGGTTATCCCGAGGACCTCGACGTGGGAACAATCGACAGGGCGGCATACTGCACCCCATCGTCGGCCGAGTATGTCGGGCGGGTGGGCATCCCCGCCGCGATACGGGACGGGATCTGGACCGGCGAGATTACGCTTTTGACGAGGGACGGGAAGGAAATACCGGCGTCGCAGGTGCTCATCGCGCACAGTTCGCCTGAGGGCGGTATCGGGCATTTCTCGACCATTATCCGGGACATATCCGCGCAGAAGGAAGCGGAACGTGTCCTCAAGGAGAGCGAAGAAAAGCTCCGCAACATTGTGGAATACAGCACCAACCTGTTCTATTCACACACCCCGGACCACGTGCTCACGTACCTGAGCCCGCAGGTCGAGAGCATCCTGGGATACAGGCCCGAGGAGGCGATGGTACGCTGGACGGAGCTTGCCACGGACAATCCCGTCAACATACGCGGACTCGAGATCACGGAGAAGGCCATCCGCACCGGCGAGCCCCAGCTCCCGTACGAACTGGAATTCATGCACAGGGACGGGCACAGGGTCGTCGGCGAGGTGCACGAGGCCCCCGTGGTGGTCGACGGAAAAACGGTCGCGATGGTGGGGTCCATTACCGACATAACGGAGCGCAAGAGGGCGGAGGCCGCGCTCCGGTTGAGCGAGGAGCGCTACCGCAACCTGGTGGAAACCATGCGCGACGGATTGGTGGTGATCGACGCGGAGAACCGCATTTCCTACGTGAACCCGATGATCTGCGAGATCTTCGGCTACAGCAGGGAGGAGCTTGTCGGCACCTCGCCTCTGGACTATCTCGATGAAAAGAACGCGGCGATTTTTATCGAGCAGGTGCGCAACCGGCGCGAGGGGAAAAGCGAGGTGTATGAGCTGGAATGGTCCCGGTCCGACGGGAGGAGGGTCCTCACGCTGGTTTCACCCCGGGGCATCTACGACGAAAACGGCAACCATGTCGGGAGTTCCGGTGTGATCACCGACATCACGGAGCGCCGCCGCGCCGAGGAGCTGATGCTCCAGAACGAGAAGATGATGACCGTCGGCGGACTGGCCGCCGGGATGGCACACGAGATCAACAACCCCCTGAGCATCATCCTCCAGGGAGTCCAGGCGGCGCAGCTCCGCCTCTCCGCCGACTACGAATCAAACCGCGCGCTCGCCTCTGAGGCGGGGACCGAACTGGCGCGCGTCCGCGAGTTCCTCGAGAAGAGCGAAGTATTCGCCTACCTGAACGGTATCAGCGAGGCGGCACTATGGGCCGCCGACATCGTCAGCAGCATGCTCCAGTTCAGCCGCCCGAGCTCCGGGATGAAGCGCGACAGCGACATCAACGCGATCATCGACAGGGCGATAGAGATGGCGTCCCGGGAGTACGATCTGAAGAAGAAATACGATTTCAGAAACATCGCGATCCGTAAGGAGTACGACATGGCGCTGCCTCCCGTGGACTGCGTGCCCCTGGAGATAGAGCAGGTGGTCCTGAACCTCCTCCGAAACGCGGCATACGCGACCAGGGAAAAGAGCGGCAACGGCTTCGTGCCGCGGATCACGGTGACGACCTTCCGGGAGGAGGACTCGGCCGTGGTGCGCGTGTCCGACAACGGCATCGGTATCGACAGCTACACGCTGAAGCATCTCTTCGAGCCGTTCTACACCACCAAGGCCCCCGGGGAGGGCACCGGGCTGGGCCTGGCGGTATCGTATTTCATCATCGCGAAGAACCACGGCGGCACGATCAGCGCGGAGTCCGTGGAGGGGGAGGGGACATCGTTCATGATAAAGCTCCCCCTGGGGGAAATGACGCCATGATCCCCAATGAAATCAGGGTGCTCGTGGTGGACGACGAGGCGATGGTCTGCAGAATGCTCAAGGCGTACCTGGAGATGAGGGGGCTCTCCGTGGACATCGCGCTTACCGGCAACGAGGCACTGGCGATGCTCGTCGGCGGCGGTTACCGCGCGGCGATCGTCGACATGCGCCTCCCCGACATGACGGGGGACGAGATGATAGCGCACGCCGGCGACGCGGCCCGGGGAACCCATTTTCTGATTCATACCGGTTCACTGGACTTCAGGCTTTCCGACAGGCTGAGGGCCGCCGGCATCGCGGAGGACGATATAATCCGCAAGCCGGTGAGAGACATGGGCGAGATATACGACGCGGTCATGCGCGCCGCGGGTCGCTGAAACGCCGGCGGGAGATTGTACGCGAGGGGGAATCCGTGAACATCATCAACGACATCGTGAGCGTCTACGGCGGCGAGGAGTATCTCTACATCCAGACCCACAACTATCCCGACCACGACGCGGTCGCCTCCGCCGCGGGATTGCGCCACCTGCTGGGGACATTCGGAATCGACGGCCGCATCATCTACGAGGGGGACATCCAGCGCGATTCGCTGCTGAAAATGATCGAGCTTCTGGACATTCCCGTGATGCGGAGCTCGGAGTGCGGGCTGGAAGCCGCGAAGAAGATCATCATCGTGGACGGGTGCAAGGGCAACAAGAACGTCACCGACCTGGTGGGCGAGGAGGTCGCGGTGATAGACCACCACCAGGTGAAGGCGACGGACGACGTGCCCTTCGTCGACATCCGCCCGGACCACGGCGCCTGCTCGTCCATCATCTATTCCTACTTCCGGGAGCTCGGGGTCGCCGTGCCGCGCAACGTCGCCACGGCGCTCATGATAGGCATCAACATGGACACGGCGCTCCTCACCCGCGGCGTGGGCGAAGCGGACGTCCAGGCCTATGCGGACCTCTATCCACTGGCGGACATCCGGCTTCAGAACAGCCTGCTCAGGAACTACATCCAGACCAAGGACCTGGAATTCTACCGGTACGCCATCAACAACGTGAAGATCGACCGCGGCGTCTCCTTCTGCTATTTCCCGGACGGCTGCAACCAGAACCTCCTGGGGATACTCGGGGACTTCTTCCTCTCCCTGGAGGAGATCGATTTCGTCATCCTCTGCGCGAAGAACGGCGGGAAGATGAATTTTTCCCTGCGGAACGAGCGGGAGGAGTGGAACGCGTCCCTGGTGGTGCAGAACGCCCTGCGGGGGGTAGGTTTCGGCGGCGGGCACCAGGACATGGCGGGCGGCATCATCAACGACGCCTCGTCCTTTGACGGCGACGCGATCTACCGGCGCTTCGCCGCGGAGCTGGGCCTCGCCTGAAGCCTGTCAGCCGCGCGGCGGCTCGTGTTCCGCGATGACCTTTTTCAGCAGGGCGGGATCGTCGCTCATGATGGCGTCGGCCCCGGCGTCCAGGAGCCGCTTCATATCGGCCTCCCTGTTCACCGTCCAGACATGGACCTTCACGCCCATCCCGTGGAGCGCCCGGATGAAGCCCGGCGACGCCACGTGGGACGTGCCAAAAAACTCGGGGATCTGCAGGGCGTCGGCGGCTATCTTTTTTTTCGCGACAAGCAATCCGGACCTGAACAGGAAGTACACCCCCATAATTTCCCAGCGGGACGCCGAGGTCGCCATTTCAGGCAGGAGCTTCCGCACCGCCTTGAGGTTCCCGGAGTACTCCGAGGCGGTGAGCACCCGCCCCTCGGCGTTCAGCCCGCGGATGAGCGCGCAGTAGTCCCGCGCCTGGGTCGGGTTGTTGTCCTTCAGGTCCACGTTGAAGCGCTGCTGGGGGAACGCCGCGAGCACCTCCTCCAGGGTGGATATCGTCACGCCTTTACCCCGGAAGGGGAAGTTCTGTCCGTCCGGGGTAAACCGGTATCCCGCGTCCATGCGGCGGATTTCCTCCAGCGTGAGATCGCGCGCCCTCCCGGCGCCGTCGGTCACCCGCGACATGTGGTCGTCGTGGAGCACCACAAAATGGCCGTCCCGCGTCCGGTGGACGTCTGTTTCTATCACGTCCACGCCCATGTCGACGGCGCTCCGGAAGGAGGGAAGGGTGTTTTCCGGGAAGTTCAGGGAGTCGCCGCGGTGGGCGAAAATACGCGGCTCCGGGGTGAAAAAACGCTTGTTCATTTTTATCCAGCCATCCAATTTATGGTTGATAAATATTCCGATTGCGCCACACTACCTGCGGCGCCTCGAGTGTGCGACACGGTTGTTCTTTTGCAAACGTTTTTTGCGGGCGCCCGGAAGTGGAGCGGCACGTGTGATATTCATGGAGGAACATGGCACAGGCGACCTCCCTGCTGAAGGCCTATAACAACAGGGCAATTCCGACCGACGGCGCGGTCATCATCACTTCCTCCTTCGATCCCGCGTCAATCTACTCCATATATGAAATCACGGCTTGCGCGAGGGTGGAATCGGTGGCGGCGTCGTCCGGAGGACTGCTCTTCAACGCCAGGGGGCGGCGCGCCCACCTGCTCGTGGAACCCGCGGGGCACGAACTCCGGGACATGGAGCCGTACGCGAGGGGCGAGGGGAGGGCGATACCGTGGCGGTTCGTAGAGCTGCACCACCTGGCAGGAAAGCACGGCGAGCGTATCCTTCTGCCGCGGGAGCCGGGGGAGGTGCCTGCGCCCTTCGTCGTGGCGGCCGTCGGTGGCGATAACTTCGCCTTCCTTTTTTTCCGCACGGAAGACCTCTTCCCGGCAATCGGGAAATTCATGGCCGACGTGCTCTACAACGACTCCGGCCTGGAAAGGGACGACGCGATCCGCGCGGCGGCGCTTCTCATGGAGACCGTGGAGAAAATCAACCTCTGGTGAACACCGGGACGGCTATTCGATATCATGGACAACGAACAGGGCGATGACAAGAAGCGGGGGGGAATCCTGAAACGGATCTCCCGGCGCCTGAAGCGCGGCGGGGTGTCCCGGGGCGGGGACCATGTCCCCGGCGGGCATTTCAATATGGACGACCTGCGCGGGCTGGAGCCCGCCAGGCTGGAGATGATCCGGGGCGTGGTGAATCTGGGGCGCCGCATCGTCCGGGAGATCATGATCCCCCGGGTGGACATCGTCTCCGTGGCCGACGACACCTCCCTCAAGGAACTGGCGAAGACCATCTGCGAGGCGGGGCACTCCCGCGTGCCCGTGTACCGCGATTCCATCGACACTATCGTCGGCGTGCTCCACGTGAAGGACCTCCTGCGGTTCCTGGCGGACCGCCCCCGCAAGTTCAACCTGAAAAAGCTCGCGAAGAAACCGTACTTCGTCCCGGAGACCATGCCCCTGGATGAGCTCCTGCGCGAGTTCAAGAAGCGCCGGCTCCACATGGCCGTCGCCGTGGACGAGTACGGCGGCCTGGGCGGCATCGTCACGCTGGAGGACATTCTCGAGGAGATCGTGGGCGAGATAAGCGACGAGTTCGACGGTGACGAGCTCCCCGAGTTCCGGAGGACCGGGCGTAACAGCTACGAGGCGGATTCGCGAATGAGCCTCGCCGATTTCTGCGACGAGCTCGACGTGGACCTTCCCTGCGACGAGTTCGACACGCTGGGCGGGTACGTCCTGGACCTTTTCGGGAAAATACCCGCGAAGGACGAGACCGTACGCTCCGGGAACCTCGCCTTCCGCATCAAGGACGTGGAAGGCACGCGCATCAACCGCATCGCCGTGACCGTGTCGCGCGGCGGGTCCGCCGGCGACTGAAAATGGAAATCCAGAAGTGCGCCGCCATAGTGCTGTCCTCGCGCGCGTCGGGCGAGGCCGACCGGACCGTGCGCGCCTACACCCGCGAGTTCGGGAAGCGCTCCTTCGTCTTCAAGGGCCTCCGCAAGAGCCGCAAGCGGTCCGTCGCCGCGGCGGAGCCCGGCACCGTCCTGGACCTGGTCTACTACTTCCACGACGGCCGCGATTCGCACATCGTCAGCGAGTTTTCCATCGGGAAGCAGCACCGCGAGCAGTCCGGGAACCTGTCGAAACTGCTCTACCTCTTCCTCGTCCTGGAGACCGTGGACCGGACCACCGGGCAGAACGATCCCAACCGCACAGTGTACGAGCTCCTCGCCGCGGCCCTGGACGCCCTTGCGGACACGGAACGGCCGGCCCACCTGGCGGCATTCTTCATCCTGCACCTGCTGCGCATCGACGGCATCCTGCCGAACTTTTCATCCTGCCGCGGCTGCGGACGCGCCGACTTCTCCGCCTTCGCGCTCGACCTGGCGGACCTCTCGCCCCACTGCGCCGACTGCGCCCGGGGC
>JAGODF010000143.1 GCA_017998375.1 Spirochaetota bacterium | reverse complement strand
GTCCGTAATCGGTCTCCAGGCGGAGTACGGGAACGCCCGCCTTCTTGAGCGCTTCCTCGGCGGGTCCGCTCTCCACGATGTAGGGCTGGCAGAACTGGAGGCTGTAGTGGAGCACACCTTTCGCGTTGTACTTCTTGAACATATCCTTCACGTGGTCCACGCGCGTCGGGTTGGGCGTGAATACCGCGCAGTCGATGTTGAAGTACCGCTCGGTGATATCGCCCACCATATCGTCCACGGTCTTTCCCTTTTCCTCCGTGAGCCACCGCGTCCCGCGCTCTCCCACGCACGACTCCTCGCCCACAATCACCGCGCCGCTGGACTCGATGACCGCAGGAAGCTTCCAGTTGGGCACCGCCATGGGACAGCCTGAGACGAGCACGCGCTTCGTCCCCTTCGGGAACACGCCTTCGCCCTTTTTCACGCGCGCCTCCAGCTCGTCGCAGAGCTTGTTCACGGAATCGGTGAAGCGCACCGGGTCGTCGTAGAAGAAGACCTGGTTGATGAGGAGCGCGTCCAGCCCGGAAATCGGCGCCGGGTCGGCGGCGCGGAGCTCCGCAAGGCGCTTCACCGCCTTCCGCTTCGCGTTGACCGTAGCAATGCCTTTTTGCAGCGACTCCGCGGTGATCTTCTTCCCCGACGCCTTCTCGAGTTTTTTCGCGAACTTCACGTACTCCTCACGCAGGAGCGCCTTACCCTTTTCGCTCTTCATCTGCGGAAGGTCCATGATGTAGAGGTCCTTCACCATCGGCGCCAGCACCTCATACGACTTCTTTTTCCCGTCGCAGGTGTTCTCCCCCACCACCACGTCGCTCGCCTCCAGGTACGGGCAGACCTTCCCGGTCTTGAAACCGAAGGCCGACTTGATGAGCGGGCAGATGCTCCGGGGAAGCAGTTTCTCGGCGCCCTCAAAGTTGAACTCCGCGCCGGCGCAGAGACCCACTGAAACGCCGTCCACGGCGAGGATGAGCTCCTCGGGCACGAAGACGCAATATGAACCCACTACCTTCCGGCCCTGGGCCTTCGCGTCCATCAACTCTTTAATCCGTAGTCCGTGGACCTCGCTCATCACGAAATCGAAGTACTTCATCCCCTCGGGACGGTTCTTCTGGGAAAGAAAAATGTCCTGGTACGCGCCGCCCAGCACGGAGAGGAGCGCGTCGTGGGACGCGAGGTCGAGTCCAAGATCGGACCACATCTGATTATACTGTGACATGTACAGCCTCCTGGGATAATATTTTATAATCCGGCCGCGCATCGCCGCCGGCACCCAGGATGATGAAAGGGGTTACGGCGGGGACACCGCGGCATGGGGCTCCAGCGGCCGCCTCACGGGCGGCCCGGAAACCCCTCACTTGCGTTGTGGGAATGACAGTTTCTTTTTCATCGTAACATTTCGTACACCCGGACTGCGCTATTCCTTAATCGGCAGGACATGTACCGCCTTAACGGCGAGCTACACCGTATCGCCGGCCTTGAGATCGAGCTCATCGAGTGATTCCGTTGTGAGCACCGATGCCATATCCACCGGTACCGTCACCTCGAACTTCACCAGCGACATGATATCGCCCTTCTTTATCGATATGACCTTTGCCCTGATCTTGTTCTTCGCGCCGTGTTTCATGGCATGACCTCCTCCCGGTTGCGATAGCGTGCCGCCGCCCGGGCCATACTCCAGGGACCGTTCGCGACACTGCGGCAGGACAGTACCATGGTGCTCACCGTCGGGTCAATTATTAATTTTATTAATATTAAAGATTGATAATATTGATTAATTGGAGGGTGATAAGACCGAATGTGGTCACGGACCGGGCGACAAAGAGTTTTTTCTCGCCCCGGTAGGGAAGCTTATATCTCGTACGATGCCGTATCGCCGGCTTCGCCACAGTCGCGGACAAGGTCGGCGAGCGAAGTGCCTTCCAGTTCCTTCCGAATGGTGCCGCCGATGCGCTCCCAGAGCTTCCTGGTCGCGCAGCGCTCGTAGCGGTTGCAGGCCTTCGCGCTGGTGACGCACTCCACCAGCTCGGTCGGCCCTTCCAGCGTGGAGAATATATCGAACAGGGTGATCTCCTCCGGCGGTTTCGCCAGGAGGTATCCCCCCGCATTGCCGCGCACGCTCGTGATAAAGCCGCCGTTCTTCAGCTGCACGAGGAGCGCATGCAGGTATTTTTTCGAGATCTCCTGGTTCCTGGAGATCTCGTTCAGGTCGACGGGCTTGCCGTCCCGGTGGAGGGCGATCTCCAGCATCGCCCTTATTCCGTAGCGCGTCCTCGTGGATAGCTTCATGATGTGCCTCAGATCTCGCTACTGGAGTCGCCGCGGTACGCGTCGAAGAGCACTGTCGACAGGTAGCGCTCGCCCGCGTC
The DNA here is from genome assembly GCA_017998375.1 of Spirochaetota bacterium. Taxonomy (GTDB): domain Bacteria; phylum Spirochaetota; class UBA4802; order UBA4802; family JAGODF01; genus JAGODF01. Next base: position 7,227 of record JAGODF010000143.1, on the reverse strand, counting down.
GGGCAGCAGGACCACGATGAGCTTTCCCGCGTTCGCTGGGTCCTTCCCCAGCCGGACCGCCGCCGCGACCGCCGCCCCCGACGAGATGCCCGCAGTGATCCCCTCCTCAAGGTGGAGCCGCCGCGCGAAGTCGATCGCCTCGTCGTTGGTGACCATGGCCACCTCGTCCACCAACGAAAGATCGAGTACGTCGGGCTTGAAGCCGGCGCCGATCCCCTGGATCTTGTGCGGACCCGGCTGCGGCTCTTTCCCGGCGCGGATCGCGGTGAGCACAGCAGAGTGCGCCGGTTCCACGGCGACAGAACGCATCGCTCCTCCCTTCTCCTTCTTGATGTAGCGGCTGACGCCGGTGATGGTGCCGCCCGTGCCCACCCCGGCGACGAAGATGTCGATCTTCCCGTCGGTGTCGTTCCAGATCTCAGGGCCGGTCGTCTTGAAGTGAATTTCCGGATTCGCCGGATTTTTGAACTGCTGGGGAAGAAAATATTTTTTCGGCGCCGAGGAGACGATCTCGTCCGCTTTATCGATAGCTCCTTTCATGCCCTTCGCGCCCTCGGTGAGCACGAGCTTCGCCCCGAACGCCTGGAGCATGCGCCTGCGCTCCATCGACATGGTCTCCGGCATGGTGAGGACCAGCGGGTAGCCGCGCGACGCGCAGACGAACGCGAGGGCGATACCCGTGTTGCCGCTCGTCGGCTCCACCACGGTGACCTCCTCCGATCCCGGCGTGAGGATGCCGCGCTTCTCCGCGTCCCAGATCATCGCCGCGCCGATGCGGCACTTCACCGAGTAGGCGGGGTTCCGCCCCTCGATCTTCGCCACGATTGTCGCGGCGCACCCCGCGGCGATCCTGTTCAGCTTCACCAGCGGCGTGTTCCCGATGCTCAGGCTGTTGTTCTCGTATATGCGCGTCATATCATCCTCCAATGCTGCATGTATTTCCAAATACATTTTCCCCTACGCCCTTTGGGTTCACGCGGAGACGCGGAGGCGCGGAGAATTGGGCAATCTGTCATCGCGAGCGAAGCGCGGCGATCCCTGTCACGGCACAGATTCAATGACAGACAAGAGATTGCCACGGTCGCTGTCGCTCCCTCGCAATGACAATATTTCTTTATCACACATTCTCGCACATACCTCTATAAATTCATGATTGGAGAACCTTTATATCCTCCGTGTTTCTGTGTCTCCGTGGTTGTCTTTTTCCGTTACCCTTTCTCCGCGCCTCCGCGTCTCCGCGTGAGAAAACAATCACGATGCCGGCACGGCCTTTTTCAGCGCCTGGTCGATGTCGGCGATGATGTCGTCCGCGTCCTCGATCCCGATGGAGAGTCGGATCAGGTCGGGAGACACGCCCGTCGCCTTCTGCTCTTCTTCAGTGAGCTGCTGGTGCGTGGTGGACGCCGGATGGATCACCAGGCTCTTCGCGTCGCCGATGTTCGCCACGTGCGAGAGGAGCTTCAGCTCGTCGATGAAGCGCTTCCCCGCCTCGAGCCCGCCCTTAATGCCGAAAGTCACGAGCGCCCCGTACGAGCCGCGCAGGTATTTCTTCGCGGTCTCGTACGACGGGTGGCTCGCGAGTCCCGGATAGCTCACCCACGCCACCGACCTGTGGCTGTTGAGGAAGCCCGCCACCGCCATCGCGTTCTTCGAGTGCTGGTCCTGCCGCAGCGGCAGCGTCTCCAGCCCCTGCAAAAACAGGAACGAGTTGAATGGGCTCACCGTCGCGCCGATATCGCGCAGGAGCTTCACGCGCGCCCTTATGATGAAGGCGATGTTCCCCATGTCCGGGAAATCGCCGAAGACGTCCCAGAATTTCAGGCCATGGTAGCTCGGATCGGGCTCCGTGTAGTCCGGGAACTTCCCGCCGCCCCAGTTGAACTTCCCCGAGTCGACTATCACCCCGCCAATCGACGTGCCGTGCCCGCCGATGAACTTCGTCGCCGAGAGCACCGTGATGTCCGCGCCGTAATCGATCGGCTTCACGAGGCCTACGCCCACAGTGTTATCGACGATCAGAGGGATGCCGGCGTCGTGCGCGATCTTCGCGAGCGCTTCGAAGTCGGGCACGTCAAGCTTGGGATTGCCAATGGTCTCGGCGTATATCGCCCTCGTCTTTTCATTGATGCTTTTCTTGACGGCATCGATGTCGTTCGACGCGGCGAAGCGCACCGTCCGTCCCAGGCCCGGGAGCGTGTAGTGGAAAAGCTGGTAGGTACCGCCGTAGAGGTTGTTCAGCGCCACCACCTCATCCCCCACGCGAGTGATGTTCAGGATGGAGAATACCTCCGCCGCCTGCCCCGACGACACAGCAAGCGCCCCCACGCCCCCCTCGATGGCGGCAACGCGACGCTCGAAGACGTCGGTGGTTGGATTCATAATGCGCGTGTATATATTCCCGAACTCCTTCAGCGCGAAGAGGTTCGCGGCATGGTCCGAGCTCTTGAACACGTAGGAACTCGTCTGGTAGATGGGCACCGCCCTGGACCCTGTTGCCTGGTCCGGCGTCTCCTGTCCCGCGTGCACTGCCAGCGTTTTCAGCCTGTAACTCATGTGAATCTCCTTAATCTATTAAATCTATCGTTTTAATAGACATTAAAGCACACTCCTGAATTTGTCAATAAAAAAGCGGTAAAATTAAGTTGAAAAAGTATAATCCGGATATTGATATAGAACTGACTTATTTATTACTTTTGTGCATCAAGCGAAAGATTCATATACATCATCCCGGGCGAATCTGTTTTAGAAAAATATCCTGGAGGCTTCAAATGCATATTTCCGGAAAACGTTTCTTTCTGTCTGCAATCATGATCCTTCTCTGCATTCTTACTGTTTCACTGTCGGTCCTGCTCGGTGACGCCGGGGACCCCGCGCTGATAACCCTCCAGAGGAAGAGCGTCAAGGCGTCATCGGTGCTTGCGGAGAAGGGGAAGCCGCCGTCATATTACGCCGCCGACAGGGCGCTGGACGGTAAAGTCAACACGGCATGGTGCGCTTCCCAGGACGATCCGGGCGCGACCATCGAGCTGGAGTTTGCGCCGGCGCCGCTAAGGACCGTTCATGTCTTTGGCGGATATGGCGCCAACATTGGACTGTGCAAGCATAACAACCGAATAAAAGACTACGAACTGACATTTATTCTTACATCGGGTAAACCGGTGACCGTAAGGGGTACACTGAATGATCCGTGCGAAACTTCATTTAACCTGGATAAGGAATTTGAGGGATCTATGGAAGAATGGTGTAAAAATCCATGCTATGATAAAAGCTGCCCCGAAAAAGATCTAAAAAAAATCCAGGATTGCATCCGCACTCTGGAAAGGGGTGAGGTTAAATGGGTTGGGTATCCACAGGGAGGAGTGAGTGGAGTCGGTGAAGTATCCGCTCCCAATGGCGAGCTTATCTGCGTCAAAGGCATCAAATTTAAAGTGATAAGCGTGTACCCCGGCAGGGGAAAGAGGGGAAGCTGCGACACGTGCGTTTCTGAAATCGTTCTATCGCCCGGTTATGCCTGGTCCGACGATGTAAAGGAATTCCAGAAGAAATGCAAGTGAGGCACGTGCGCGGGGCCGGAATCATCACGTTCGCCCTGGCACTCGTTCTGTTAAGAATCAGCAGTTCCAATGGGGAAGCCCTGTTTCCATCCATGGCGGGTGAAGTTGTAACCATGAGGCTCATGTCCGGCGGCCGCATTCACGTCCACGTGCGCTACGAGGTGGAGGGTGATCTTCGGTCGGGACAGGCGATGGTCTTTCCAGAAACGGAGTGGTTTCTCCTTGCGAACTTCAAGGCGAGATGGAACGGCAGGGATCTTCCAACCGTGCGCGCCCAGGCCCCTGCAGACGCGCATTATTCATACAAGGATCACCGCTTCACGGCCGTGCATCGTTTCTCCATCCCGCCGACTGAAAGCACCGCCGGCCGGAAGACACACCGCCTGGAAAATGAGTACTCGTACATCCCCCCATATTACGGCCCCGGCTCGAAGACTGACGACCCCGAGGGGCGCTACATGGAATACATACTGGTTACCGGTTCCACCTGGCGGGGGCCCATCGGTTCCGTGAAAGTGATTTTCCATACCGGCTGCATTCCCTGTGAAAAAATCACCGTCCTGCCGGGATCGTACAGGGGAGCATGCACGGATACAAACACCTGGGAATTCACCGCGAAAAATATCGCCCCCGACAGGGATATCAACCTGCTCCTGCCGCTGCGGGAATATCGCTCGTGCAAATAACAAGGCCCGTTCACCGCGGGAACGCTTTTACATCATCCCCCGCGAACGGGCCTTTTACTGCGCCGGATCAGGTCAGCGCATTCAGGGATTAACGGTCCACGTGGTCCCCGGCGTGTTGTACCACTCGGTGCTGCCGTGGTTCAGGAACTCGGTCTTCACGGTGAAGCTTCCGCCGTTGACGTTCACGCGGAAATACGCGTTGGGATTGGAATCGCCCCCTCCCGCTTCCGCGATGAACTGTTCGTAGCCGGTCCCGAACACCTGGTGATCGAGCGAATGGGTGTGGCCCCCCAGGTAGGCGCCGGTCAGGTTATGGACACTGAGCAGCGTGGGTGATGCAAGCGCCCTGTTGTTGCCCTTTGGCGTGGCGCCGGCCGATGACCGCATCGGGACGTGGCCGAAGATGAACGCGTGCTCCTTGCCGTGGGCCGCCGCCCACCTGAGCACGCTCTTCACGTAGGCGACCTGCGCCGGGTTCACCTCGCCTATCATCATGTTGCCCTGCCAGTCGCTGTCGTTGCCGGAGTTCCCCCACATGAAGAAGTCGTCGGTGAAGATGAAGACCGAGTTGCCGTACGAAAAGGAATAGACCAGGTAACGGTACTCGCTCGACACGTTCGTCGGCCAGGGCTTTCCGCCCGCGGCGAAATATCCGGGCCAGAGCTTGTTCTGCCAGTCGGACTGCTTGCTCTTCCAGGATTCGCCCAGCACCCACCGGGTCAGGTCGTGGTTCCCGACGACGGCGTAGACCGGGATAGCGTGGAGCTCGGGCCTCCATATGGATTCGATATCATCCAGCCACTGCCACGCGTATGGATCGCCCCATCCGCCCAGGCCGGAGATATCGCCCCCGCTCACGACGAACGCCGTGTCCTCGGAAACCACCCTGTCAGCGAACGCGCGCGCGAAGGCGTGGTCAACCAGGTTGGCGCCGCCCGCCATGCTGCACGCGCCGCAGCCCTGGGTGTCCGACACGAACGCGAACGAGAAGGAGTCGCTGTACGGCTCGTATTCAGGCGGCGTGGTATCCGCACCCGGCATGTAGCAGGAGACGCAGTCCGCCATGTCAGGCTTCACGGTCACGTACACGGACTTTATCGTCTGGCCGAAGCCGTCCTTGAGCCGGAGGCGCACCGTACCGAGGCTCTTGCCGGTGACCTCTCCCCGTCCGCTCGCGACCGCAATTGCGGTATTGTCGCTCGTCCACCTTGTTCCCCAGGCGCCCCAGGCCCAGCCGTACATCTTCAGGTAGATCGTATCGCCCACCCCGAGGCATGCGGGACTTGGGTAGAAGTGGATGGTCGCGTAGTCGGCGGCGAACACGGCATTGGTCTGTCGGACGTTCAGGATGCCGGCACAAAGCATGGGAATTATCAACATGACGATGAACACTGCTTTTCTGACTTGTGCACGAAGAGCATTTAACAGAGCTGAATTCGATTGCGATACCTCTTTCATATACAATCCCCCCTTATTTGAATTTATTTATATATTTTTCATGGCCAAAAAAAACGAGTGAGTATTTACTCGAAATGGTTGGTCCACGATCAACTCTTGGATAATGCTACAATAGATATTGGAATTGTCAATCAATAAAACCGGGTAGTCGGTTTTATTGATTCAGCAGGTTGTTGAATACCAAATAATGGTTATTGTATATTTTCATGACTAGTATCCAGATGGTATGTAGATAGTTATCTATAAATAATATGATCACTAATCAGGGATTACCTTGTTTAAGAGCGATAGTTATCTACAGTTTTTCTAAAAATATCTATACAATTCCTTGACTTATTAACTCCCAATAGCTATTTTTAGCATATGCTAATAAACCGACAAAAGGAGCATGCCTGATATGCCCCGCCCGCCAAAATACCGGGTGGTGAATGGCTATCCCGCAGCCACCATCTACAAGCCTGCGGGCATACCTAAAATCGATCTCGATGAAGTGGTCCTCACCCTGGACGAGTTCGAGGCCCTTCGCCTTGCGGACCTCCAGGGCCTCTACCAGGACGATGCTGCGGCATCGATGAACGTATCGCGCCAGACCCTGGGGAACATACTCGTGGAGGCGCACCGCAAGGTGGCCGACTGCCTAGTCAACGGCAAGGCCCTTCGGATCGAGGGCGGTATCATTAACATGAGCGACCGCATCTTCGAGTGCCGGGCCTGCACACACCGATGGACCGTGCCCCATGGAATGGAGCGCCCGTCGACATGCCCAACGTGCCGGAGCGCCGATTTCACCCGCGCCCCCGACGATCCAGGACGCGGCCACGGGAGGGGATGCGGCCGGGGGAGGAGACAGTTCAGGGGAGGAAACGAATGAAGATCGCAATTGCGGCACAGGGCGACAATCCGGGGGCGCCGGTTGATATTCGATTCGGAAGAGCTCCGCATTTTGCGCTGTTTGATCAGGACAACAACTCGTTCGAGTGGGCTCCCAACACCCAGAATCTCTCGCTTCCCCAGGGTGCGGGGATACAGGCGGCGAAGAACGTCATCGAGACGGGCGCGGGCGTGCTCATCGCGCGGAACGTCGGGCCCAAGGCATTCAACCTGCTCACACAATCCGGGGTGGCGATGTACATATGTGAAGAGGGAACACCGGTGAGCGAAGCCATCGGGATGTACCAGAGGGGCGAGCTCATAAAGCTCGAGGACGCCAACGCCGAGGGGCACTGGTGACACCAGTCACCGGCGTGGCGTGAAATATACAAAATGGAGGTATCGTCATGGTTGGAGATGACAGCAGGGCAGGGAACGCAACGGCTGAACATCCGCTGCGAAGGGAGGAACGGGTTTTCCACGATGAAGTTCTCAAGTGCCTGAATGTGCTTTCGGGGAAAATCGAGGAGTGCCGCTCCGACGCGATACGAACCGGGCGGGAAAGGTACCTTGTCCTGATGGTGGGGCTCCGCGGCAGGGTGGAGAACATCGTGAAATCGATCTCATCGGAGATGGAGGGGAAATATCGCCTCGGCAAG